>NZ_CP057151.1:0-91406 GCF_013816795.1 Citrobacter sp. RHB35-C17
AATGTGTGCTGTAAAGCGAAGCTTCGAGACCAAGCTTTTCTACCCACCCATGAAAAATTCGGCTGTATTGTCGGGTTGATATGTGCCGGTTAGTTCCGATCCGAGACCGAAACAAGAAGTCTTTGCTGTGCAAATTGCCAAGCTTTATCAATGCAGCAACAGCTTCTCTTGTCCCTTTGGTTATCTCAAATTGCACAGGGCTACCGGTTTTCTGTTGCAGCACCGTAGCTCTGCTTGAAACCGAGCTACCATATGCAACATCAGATACTTTGAGGCTCACCAGATCGCAGCCTCGTAGCTTACTGTCTAAGGCCATATTGAACAGAGCTAAATCACGCGTTTTACCTTCCAGTTCAAGCCGGATTCGAATCCCCCAGATATGAGATATCTGAAGTGGTCTTTTTTGGCCTATGATACGGTCTTTATTCCACGGTGACGTGTTCATACTCAAATCTCCTGCAATGTGGGAGATTTGAGTATGGTTGTCCCTTATGAGCGAAAAACGGACATTATGGTTAAATGGTAATATCGTTCTGATGTTATTAATTATGAGCTGTTATCAGAAAGCATATTTTCAGCCATAGCCACCAGGAAAGCGTTAGCAGAGTTAGCGTAAGTAATGTGACCATTGATTAAGAAAAGAGACTGCTTTTATTTTTTTAGCGTCAATACCCTAAAATAGCCTTGACGGTAACGGGATGAAACTTCATCTCCAAAAAAATTGCAGTGAAGTGACCTTTAACGGCAGATTTTGCTATATAGTGACCATAGCACCAAGAAAATACTGAAAAAATAATTAATAATCTTAAAGTTACACAACTTCCCGTTCGCTATCGATAAACTCTAAAACACGTATCCTTCACTCCTGTAATAGCTCCTTGAGTTTTGTAGACTGTCGCTTGACGGGGTTGTCTTCGCTCATCATGCGCTTCTGATGGCTGCGTTAAGGCATCAATAATATTCAATGCCATACATTCACACAATCAATAATCTGTCATATCAATAATCCATTAGACAAATAACACGTACAGGATAAAGCTAACAGGATATACCAGTCGGAGTATTCCCATGTCGAAAACGCTTGTGTTACTTTTCCATCCTGATATTACTCGCTCCTGTGCAAACGCTGCTCTTTCCACTGCCGCCTCCCAGCTTGCTGAGGTCGAAATTTTCGATGTACAGCAGGCCTATCCCAATGGCGTGATTGACACCGATGCCGAGGTGCATCGCTTGTTGGGCGTGGAGCGTATCGTCCTGCAGTACCCTATACAGTGGTACGCTACCCCACCGATATTGAAGGCATGGCTTGATGCCGTACTAACTCGATTGTTCTACATTAACTACGAGTCGGAGGGGCGCAAGCTACGAGGCATGCCTATAATGGTCTCGGTTACCGCAGGCAATAGTCCTGACGCTTATAGCCAGGGCGGACGTAATATGTTCACCATGTCAGAACTACTTGCTCCTGTTCGCGCTACAGCCCACCGTTGTGACCTGACCTGGAATACCCCATTTATTGTGTACCGTGCCAATCAGCTGTCTCGGGACGAACTTAAGGACGAGGGAACCCGTTATGTTGAGGTATTAAAATCCTGGATTTCTTCAACCGGGCGGAGGAGATCTGATATTGGTCAGTAGTCCAGGATAGCAGACAAACTTGGTCTTTCTTCGTAAACATCAACTTGTCTCAGCTACTAAGCCCTTCTGAGACTGATATAGCTTTCGACATTCGTACTTATGTCAGAAAGATTAAAATTCGATAAGATATTATCGAACAGAAGTTACGTTACCCTCTTTTTGAAAGAAGGATCGTAGTGTTTCGATTACATGTTTCACGACCAAATCGCTATCTCTTCGCGCATGCCAGGCTAAATGCAGACTGAAGCCTGGCACCGGGGTAGGTGGCTCGAAAATCGCCAGGGATTGGGTGTCAGAAAGACAATTTATAGGCGTAATAGCAATCATATCCGTTGCTTTAAGCAAAGGTTCGATCATGGTGAAATTCGGTACAACCGCGCCAACATGACGAGCTTTTCCTTGTTGAGCTAATACTTCTTCCAGAGACCCACGTATATTCCCTTCGCCGGAAACAACTATATGGGGCCATGCCAACCACTCATCCACGTTAAATTTCTGAACGGCAGGATGCGAGGCCCGCATGGCCACAACATAGCCTTCATGTCCAATTTCCTGGCGATGAAATTCTGGAGGAAGCGCAGGAAACGTTGATATCGCAATATCAGCCTCACCATTCTCCAGACGATGGAGGGCATCCTTACTGCTGCGCCATGGCAATAGCGCTAAATTCACCTTCGGAGCGCTGGTACTTAATTTGGTTAAAAGATGGGTCATGACTGCCAGACCTGGTTGATCAGCTATTACCAGACGAACAGTTTGACGAATATGCGTCAAGTTAGTTTGTGGTGTCTCTACAACAGCCGATATGGCAAGCAGTGCCTGGGACAACGGCTCTTTTAACGACTGTGCCTTAGCCGTTAATCGCATTTCACCTGCGACACGCTCCAATAATGGATCATCAAAGACATGTCGACACCTGTCCAGAGCGTTACTGGTTGCTGGTTGTGACAGCGCGAGACGTCGTGCAGCTCGTGTTACGTGCCGTTCCTCTAATAAAGCATGCAGGACGACCAGCAGATTAAGATCCAGAGAGCGAAGATTGGCCATGTCAATTACCAGGATTAAAAGAGTCTGTTATTCAGCATGTTTATTGTTCCCATTGATTTCTTGCCAGATGAGATAGCTATCTCCCCACTCTTTCATAGCGTTGAGAACGGGGGTCAGAGTCAGCCCAAACTCCGTTAGCGAATACTCGACGCGTGGTGGAACTTCGGCAAATACCTCCCGAGAAATAATACCGTGCGATTCAAGCTCCCGAAGTTGCAGTGTCAACGAACGCTGAGTGATGCCGCCGATGAGTTTTCGAAGTTCTCCAAATCGTTTGGTTCCGCTGAGCAGGTAGTAAATAATCAGCGGCTTCCATTTTCCTCCAGCAACCACAACGGTCGCTTCAACAGTGCACCGATACTCATGAGTCGCTTGCTTCTTCATCAGTTGAACATCTACCATTAGTATAAAATATATCCCTATGTATCAAAAGATTCCCTACTTTTCAATGTAAACCATAGTATCTAAAATATCTTTCTCGTTGCGGACGGTATCGTGCCGCGTTCTTTTTTCTTGAAGAAATTGAAGGATACAGTAATGAAAGCCGCTTTTTATGAAGTCCAGGGCAGTGCTCGTGATGTTTTGAAAGTCGGCGAATTGCCAATACCGGAACCGGGTCCAGATGAAGTACGCGTGCGCATTTATGTTTCTGGGTTAAATCCTACCGATGTTAAAGCAAGAACTGGCTTCTCCGCAGATATGCCTTATCCACGCATCATTCCTCATCAGGACGGCGCAGGCGTTATTGATGCGGTTGGCGCGAACGTGTCACCGGAAAGGCTTGGTGAGCGGGTTTGGGTATACGAAGCACAATATGGCCGGGCAACAGGCACGGCAGCAGAGTTCGTTGTGGTTCCGTCTCATCAGGCGGTTCGCTTGCCAGATACGGTCTCATTCGAAGTAGGTGCTTCTCTCGGGATCCCCGCGCTCACCGCTCATCATTGCCTGTGTTCTGATGGCAGCCTCGACGGTCGGCGAGTGCTGATTCATGGCGGAGCCGGAGTGGTCGGAACAGCGGCAATCCTGTTGGCAAAGTGGGCAGGCGCATGGGTTGCAACTACAGTAATGAACGCAGAACAAGCCGCCGTAGCGAAGGAGAACGGTGCAGATTTAGTGCTCGACCGGACATCGGAAGATATCGCGACTATTATTATGAAAATGACCGAAGGATTCGGGGTTGACCGTATTGTTGATGTCGCTTTGAAAGCTAACCTTGATATCAATTTAGCTTGCTTGTCCCAGGGGGGGGTTATAAGCGCCTATGCAACTTCCAGCGCATCGGACGAGCTCTCCATTCCCTTGCTGAAGGCAATGAAGCATGGCTGTGTTTTGCGTTTCGTATATATCTACAATGTTCCTGACGAGTTAAAAAAAGCTGCTATAGAAGATATCAACTCGTGCCTTGAATCAGGATGCTATTTGCCAAAAATCGGATTAAACATGCCTCTCCAAAATATAGCCGAAGCTCACGAGGCACTGGAATCATCCAAAATTATAGGCAAGGTTCTTATACACATGTGAGCTGAATTGCGCATGGTAACTGTCACCGGATTAAGTGTCTGACCTGATTTGCAACAGACTGGAGAAAGGTAATTTTGAAAGTGAGGGATCCGACTGTATTACCTGAGGGTTATATCTAATACTGGCGGGCAGGTCAGCCGGGGTGTTCAGGCAAAGATGGCCCCGGGCAAAGCGGCTATTGATACTGTCCTCCATGTGATGTAAACGAATTTTTCGTCTGGCAGTGCTGTCGCTGTTACGGGCTGCACCTGCAGCCCGTCTAGTAACGTTTCCAGTTCATTTGGTTCACTTACGTTTAACGCTGTACCGGTCTCCGCGAATTATCCCGCACCAGGACCTCTTATGGTTATGGCAGACAGGGGGAAACGATAGATCCCACCAGGAGCGGAATCTATTACGGAGCGGTTAAATCGACTGCCCGCCGGAAACTTCAATGCGTTGACCATTGACCCATCGGTTGTCCTCGCCCAACAGGCTTGCGATCATCGGGCCGATATCATCAGGTAGTCCCACGCGACCAAGCGCCGTCATACCTGCAAAGGCGTTGTTATAATCGGGAATGTCACGTACAGCGCCGCCAAGGAAGTCCGTTTCGATCGCGCCAGGAGCAATGGCATTAACTGTAATGCCGCGTCTACCTAACTCTTTAGCCATATAAACGGTGAGCACTTCTACCGCACCTTTGGCTGCCGAGTAGGCCGAGAACCCAGGGAATGACACTCGAGTCAGACCCGATGAGAAATTGATGATCCGTCCATAATCGGTCAGGATCGGCAGAAGTGACTGAGTCAGGAAAAATACGCCCTTCACGTGGACATCAAAGAGCGCATCAAACTGCTCTTCTGTGGTATTCATGAAATCGGTCATTTCTCCATGTCCGGCATTATTGATCAGATGGTCGAACGTATCGCGTCCCCAGTTGCTTTTCAATGCCGCTCTTATGGCGGTCACGAAATCGGGAAAGGAGGACATATTGCTCACGTCCAGTTGAAGTGTAATTGCCTTACGGCCAAGGGACTGGATGTCTGCCGCCACTGCGTCTGCAGCTTCTTTACTATTACGATAGGTGATGATCACATCGCCACCATAGCGGGCGATGTTCAGTGCTGTGTTTCGACCAAGGCCGCGACTGGCACCGGTCACAAGAGAAATGGTTGTCATGAAATATCTCCCGATGAATGGAGATAAAATACTACCCATCACGAAGCATTTTAGGTTGCCTGATAATATCGAAAACTTGCCTGATAATTTTGAAATTTCTTTTCAACCAGAACCGCACTAATATTAGCGCACATTAAAATCACATTTCTTAGCCTAAAAATATGATAGCGATGCCCCGATTATCTGAGGGATGCGCCTTAGACACTGAGCAGTCTGAAGGTGCAAAGACGTCTGCGGCGCTACTATGCGTGGCGCGGAAATATGCCGACGCGCACCTCAATAAAGAAGGTGTGGCAACAACCCCCATTCCAGGAGTATTCATTTTAAGCGAGACCGCACCTTCAATTTTGCAGTTCGCCATTACTAAACCACTGCTCGCACTTGTGCTGCAAGGCCGAAAGCGCGTGACGATGGGAAGTCATACTTTCGATTTTGGCATGGGGGAGTCTTTGCTGGTCACGATGGATGTGCCGACAGTAAGTCAGGTAATCACGGCCAGCGCCGCCACCCCATATTATTCATTTGTCGTGGAGCTTGACGCCGCTGTGATTACCGAACTGGTTGGCGATATGGACAAACTGGAGGCGTCTCCGGATTTGCCCGTGAGGGTTGACCAGATCGAAGAGGATGTTGCAGAAACTGCGTTGCACCTGCTGAAATTGCTCGACAGACCGCACGCGTTGAAGATGCTGGGTCGCCAGTTGGTACGCGAGTTGCACTACTGGCTGCTGTCCGGACGATATGGCAAATCTATGCGCGCCCTGGGAAATACTGATAGCCATGCCCGTCGGATCGCCCGGGCTGTCGAGATTATTCGGGCTAAATATGATCAGCCGTTGCGGATCAAAACACTGGCCGATGCAGCGGGTATGAGTATTTCGGTGTTTCACAAGCATTTTCGCAACGTCACTACGCTTACACCGCTGCAATTTCAAAAACAGTTGCGCCTGGTCGAAGCCCGAAAACTTATGCTTGTGCAAGGTGCTGCAATCAGCACCGCTGCCCACCGCGTAGGCTACGAGAGCGTGACGCAGTTTACACGTGAATATTCGCGTATGTTCGGTCAACCACCGGCTCGCAGTATCCGTGACGCTCGCGAAAGTGAATAGTCGGTGAAGTGCGTCGCGCCGATAGATGGCCTGGCTTAACAGGAGGAATCGTTTTCAGCGCATGCCCTTATCCCGAAGCTCATCCAGTCTTCATCAGGAATAACCAGCGTCGGCTGCCTGTTACGTACTACTGGTTACTTTCAACAGCGGAGGTGCAATCTGATTAGGCGGGGATGGACGTATGAAGACGGCCAGGCTAAGCGCCAGCAAACTGCACCAGAAAACGAGGTGATAGCCGCTGATATGTGCGGCAACGTGCGCTTCTCGCGCCAGCAATTGAGCGATTCCCGCCACCCCTGGTTCAGCACGTTCCACTACCCAGGGATCGCCAGCCGAAAAATAATTGCTCAGGCTTGCGCGACTGGTGTCACCGGACATTCGCAGCCACGTTGACATGACTGTACCGGCCGCAACCGGCATCAGCACGCGGGCGATGGATACGTATGCCCCCAGTGCCACACCGTGCAGTGGATTGAGATTGGTGACGAAAGCGGCAATAAGGCCGGTAAGCATGATGCTTTCGCCTAACGACTGCATGACAAGGATCGTGACGAATTGATCCACCCTCCAGTCATGGCTGATGTGAGAGCCTTGCCAGGCGGTCAAGGCAATAACGATAAGGCCGCAGATGATAAGGAGCCGGGGTTCCATTCGTCTTGCCAGGTAAATGGCCAATGGTGTCGCAGCAAGGTAGGCACCGAAAGCAATCCACGTCGATGTGCCGGTCTGCATTGGCTTCAGGTCCTCCATTTGCGTCAGAAATGTCGGGATCAGTAGAGACGTGGGGGTCATCAGCACGCCGAACAGGCAGGCGATCACCAGACAGATGCAAATATTGCGGTTGCCGAAGGCAATGAGACTTGAAAAGCTGTTTTTCTTGCTCAGGGCGCGCAAGACGGATGTGCAGAACAAAACGGATCCACCGGCCAGCGTGGACATGGCGAGTCCAGAATCGCTCCAGCCCAGCCGCTCAGCCGAATCAATGCCAATGAAGGCCAGTACCAGTCCCAGGCAGAACATGGCCATCCCCGCCCAGTCGCCCTGCCGCAATTGGGATTGGTCGAGCGGTGACAACGGCAACGCCTTCCATGCCAGAAAAGCGATGATCGGGCCGACAAAGGCAGTTATCCAGTATACCCAATGCCAGCCAATATCCTCGATCAGAAAAGCGGAGGTGCCATAGCCCGCGTCCATACCCGTGGACACGCGCAGGCTGTATGCCCCCATGATCAATAACCAGAAACGGGGGTGTAAGCTTCGCAGCGCCAGCGAAATGGTTAACGGCAGATAAATTCCCAGGCACAACCCGGCAATGGCGTGCAGCGTGACCAGCACCGGATAGTGGTGGGCAAATGCGGGGATCAGAAAGGTGACGAGCCCCAGCAGGAGGCTGGGCGCGATCAGTACACGGGTTGGACCAATTACCGTGGCAAGCCAGGGAACGATCGGCATTGTGACAAGTTGCGCGCCATTCAATGCCGTACCCAGCCAGGCGGCTTCCAACAAGTCCAGGCCGAACTGTCCGCGCAGGTCAGGCAGGGCCGCCGAGAATAAGCGCCCCTGCAATGTGGTGAGCACCGCGCCAAGAAAAATTGTCGCGACCGTCAATATGGGGCGCGGACGCGTCGTGTTAGCAAAAAAGTTGATCAGCGCCATAGTTAGTCTCCTGCACGGCCAGGGCCGGTGGCAAGTTGCACTGTTTTCTGCATGCCCGCCGCATAGGGCGCAACAATCTCCCCTCTGGTGTCGATGCGTGTTTCTACCGACATGCCGGCCCGCAAGCGGCTCAGATCATTCTGGCCCGGTTCCAGCTCGATACGCACTGGGATCCGCTGTACCACCTTGGTGAAATTGCCCGATGCGTTATCCGCGGGCAGCAGAGCGGACTCTGCACCGCTCATGGGCGCTATTTCAGAAACGCGGCCCCGGAACGCTTTGCCTGGCAAGCCATCCACAGTCAGTGTCACAGATTGTCCCGCTTTAACATGGGCAAGCTGGGTTTCCTTATAGTTGGCAACCACGTAGGACTGAGAGTCCGGCACGATCGACACAATCTGCGCTCCATTGCCGATCAGGTTGCCCACTTGCACATGGCGTTTATTCAACATGCCGTCAAAGGGCGCGACAATACGCGTATAGGTCAGATTTCTGAGTGCGGTTTCCAGCTGAGCGCTGGCGGCATCGATATCAGCCTGTCGCACGGCACGCTGACCCTTCAGGACTTTCATAGAACGGTTTGCCAGTTCCAGCTCTGCAGCAGTCGCGTCACGCTGGCTGACGGCTTGATCGAAGTCTGCCTGAGCCGTTTCGAAACGCTGACGTGACAACGCGCCTTGCCTGACGAGTTCCGCCTGTCGTGCCGGATTATTCTTGTACTGGATAATCCTTACCTCTGCCGTTTTGACGTTGGCTTGCGACGCTTTGATACGCGCATGTTGCTGGGCAATTTCACCGTCCAGATTATCCAGGTTCGCCTGTGCCTTAGCCAGGGTAGCCTGTGCCGCCGCTACCGCAAATCCATATTCGCTGTCATCTATTTGCGCGATCAGGTCACCTGCGTGTACTTTTTCATAGTCACCCACTGGCAGGCTTTTGATATAACCAGATATTTTGGCACTTAATACAGCGTAATCCGATTTCACATACGCATTCTGGGTCGTCTGGATTCTGTGTCTGCTCGTCCATTCAGACCATTGCGTCGTTGCCAGGAATACGAAGGTGATGACGGCAACGCACCCCAGCCAGGGCGCAATACGTAGCGCAAAAGGACGTCGTTCAGTTGCTTTTTCAGGAGTGCTCATGATTATTTCCACAGGATATTGCTTGTTGCATCGGTTGCACTAAAGCCACCGCCCAAAGCGCGATTGAGCTCCGCGTCCAGAACAAGCGCACGTTTTTTTAGGGTTAACTGCTCACGACGCTCATACAGCAGCGCGTTTTGGGCGTTCAGAACTGTCAGGTAGTCGGTCAGTCCAGATTCGTATTGCCTTCGTGCCAGGTTGAAAGCAACTTGTCTGGCCGCCAGTGCCTGTTTTTCCGTGTTGAGTTGCGGTAGCAGAGCATCCAAAGACACCAGCCGATCCGCCACATCGCGCATGGCGTTCAACAATGCTGAATTGTAAGTCTCAATGGCGGCATCCAACTCTGCTGCCCGGCTTTTGTATTGCGCCCGCAATCGGCCGGCATCGAAAATGGGCAAGCTGATGGCAGGAGCCACACCATAGGTGCGACTGCCTGCGGTCAGCCAGTCAGACAAACCGACAGTCAACCCTGTGCGTGCCAATCCCGCGAACGCACGCAAGCTGATATTGGGGTAGAAATCCGCCCTGGCGACTTCGACATGTTGTGTGGCAGCTTCCACTCGCCAACGGGCAGCAACAACATCTGGACGATGCCCAAGCAACTCTGCGGGTATCGAGTCAGGAAGCTCGCCGTCCACCGCCGCCGTCATCAAATCCGGTCGCGCATTCTCCAGCGCATCCAGCGGTAGCCCTGCCAGAGTGGATAAGGCATGCCGTTGCAAGGCGATCTGCTCATTCAGTTGCAGGATGTCGCGCTCGGTCAGCGGGAGGTCACCCTGTGCCTGCTGACGCTCCACTTCGGTATCCAGGCCAGCGTGAACTCTTCGTTCGACTAACTGAAAGGTCTGACGCCGCAATTCCAGTGATTGCTGTGCCAAATCCCGCATGGCAAACAAATGGGACAATTCAAACCAGGCGCTGGCGATACGGCTGGTCAACATCAGCCGGGCGGCCTCGACCTCGGCATCTCGCGCCGCCGTCTCTCCCAGTGCTGCCCGCAGCGCAGCACGCTGCCCCCCCCAGAAGTCAAAGGTGTATTGCACGTCCGCGCTCAGCGTAAACGTCGTGCCGAAATTTCCTGCGAGTGGCGGGGCCGCGTCATACGCCTGCGCGTAGCGCTTGCGTACCGCATCAGCATCTGCGCTAATCGTCGGCCATCGCTGCGCACCGGCCTGTTCAGCGATGGCGGCGGCCTGTACCAGACGGGCCCGGGCCAAACGCACATCCGGACTCAACGACAGGGCGCGATCTATGAGGCTGTTCAGTTCCGGGTCACGATAACGCTCCCACCAGTGAGGGGATGGCCATCGCCAGGGCGCATCGCTGACGGTGCCTACTGCCGTCGTTGTGAGCATCTTTGCCCTGGGTGTATTGCGATCCAGCCCCCCCATACCGGCACACCCTGTCAGGCTTGCCGTCAGTAAACCGATCAAAAGATGGTGTTTCATTTCAAACCTAACGTTGTTAGTCTTTGGGCTGAATGATACACTAACATTGTTAGGTTGCAACCCTGTAAGGGATGAGAGAATGAAAGCCCCACGAATAAAACGAGAGCAGATTATCCAGACCGCTCTTGCACTGCTGAATGAGAATGGCCTCGAAGGATTGACCCTGCGCAAGCTCGCACAGGCATTGCGCATCCAGGCGCCCTCTCTGTACTGGCATTTTGAAAGTAAGCAGGCGCTTATCGACGGCATGGCCGATGCATTGGTGCAGGACGTCGCCCTTCACTTTGCCGACGCGCAAACATGGGCAGACCGCATCCGACAAGTCGCCGGAGAACTGCGTCAGGCGCTAATGCAACATCGTGACGGCGCGCGTGTATTCGCTGGCACATACGTCGTCACAGACAATGTGCTGAGGACCAGCGAAGCGTTGATTTCCGCTATTGTTCAGGCAGGCGCAGACGTTCAACTTGCAGCGACGTGCAGTTTCAGCGTGACCTATTACGTGCTGGGTTTCGTGATGGAAGAACAGGCCCTGGGACCAGGCAGTTCGCTTGATCTTCCTTCGAGAAAGCAGGCATTCATCGAGCTGGCTCAAAAGAAATACCCCCACAACTGGCGTGCGCGTGAAGCGATATTTTCGGAAGAGTTCGAGGGGAGGTTCTCGGTCGGTCTGGATCTGTTAATCGACGGGATACAACTGCGTATTCATGCAGGCACCTGTCCGCCTGGCTGACGTGACAAGGATTTTTCTCATGCACATTTTGCTCGATCAATTCCCGCAAGTATGGGTATCCGCTGCGCCTTCATCCACCTGGGAGGCCGAGCTGGATGCTTTGCTAAGCCGGGGCGAACGTTTTGTCTTATTGACCCGCAACCTGCCTGATAAAGAGCACTCCAGTAGCACAGAGAAAAAAGCGTTCGCTCTGTGGTTTAAACGCAATCGGAAACGGCTTGCCGAAGTTTGCGCGGGCAGTATTGTGATCGTCCCCAACAAAATGGTTGCGACTGGTTTGGCTCCTCTGTTAGTTCCGTTGTGCAGGGTGTTCGGTTATCCGGTTCGGGTCGTGACAGAAGATCGTCTTGATGGCGAAATAGCCAATCTGATTGGCGAATGTTGATGCACGGACATAGCGACCGGATATGGCTGTTATTTACATTCCGCGACAGGGAAGCCGGATTAATGAGGATGCTTTAATGCAAGTCAACTTCCTGTTTTCGCAGCATTCACACAATTCAAGCTGGCCGGTCCTGTGAAATTGATTTCGTTTCGATATCAATGGAGCCGCTATGTTCCGATAGGGTGTTAACCATGTTTTCTCCGTCACGCTCGACCTTGCGACCAACCGGTTGTGGCTGGCGGACCAGGAACGGATTATGCCTGGGTGGAATTACCACTCGCCAGGCTAAGCAGACCCTATTCATCCCGGGTATTTGTACCTGTTTCATTTTGCCTGGTGCGGCCGGACTGTTGTGTGGAAAGCGCGTGGCCAGCCACAGACAGGCGCGGGAGTTCTTGAGTGCATTTGACGCCATCCCGACGAGTTCTGTATATGTGTGGACGGCAATGTTTTGACTTCAGACGGCGTAATTTCTGGCCTCGATATGCTTTTCAAGACAGTCGCCCTGATACTCGGCGAGGACACTGCACGCCATACTCAATTGTAAATCGATTACGGCCCCGAACCCGAACTGCTTTTCCCCAGCGTAATCCGTGCTAAAGCTGTAGCGCGGACGATGGAATAACGGCTGCGTGTCCGGTGTTTTACTGGTTTAACCGTGAACTGCAGTTGTTATAGTGCCAGTTTACTGGCTATGTTTGCTTCTGATACAAAGCTGCTGCGATGACCGTTACCCTGTGTGACTTTTGAAATCAAGCAGGATGGTAATATGACGGTGGCTGCCCTGTAACGCGGCGGAACATCGTTGCGAAAGAGGAGGCACTCTCATATCCAAGAGACAAAGCCACTTCATTCACGGGTTTGCCTGTTATCAGCAATGCCAGCGCACTAACCACACAGGCTTGCTGGCGCCAGGCGGAAAACGACATGCCAGTTTGCTGTCGAAAACAGCGACGAAAGGTGCTGGCGCTCATAAACAGCGCGCTGGCCCAGCGCTCGACCGGATCGTGGATGGCTGGGGCGAGTAAAAAAGCCTGACACAGCGCCAACAACCCTGGCTGCTGCGGCAAAGGAATATCGAACTCGCGCACCGGCATCGCCGTCAGTTCCAGCAGCATCAAATCCGTCAGCGCCCGATCGCGTACGCTGTCATAGCATGGCGGCAGATCCACCGCCTCCAGCAGTAGCTGCCGCAACAGCGGCGATACGCTGATCACTTCGCACCGGCTGCTGTTACGTAATTTGTCCGCGCAGGCGGGTTCGATATACAGGCTGCGCGTCGTGACGCCCACAAACTTTACGGCATGCAGTGTTTTGGCAGGGATCCATACCGCATGCTGGGGCGGTACCACCCATTCTCCGTCACAGGTTGAAACGTGCATCAGTCCTGTTGCGCCATACAGAAGCTGCGCGCGGCGGTGCTGGTGTGGCGGCAGGAAAAAACCCTCCGCATAGTCGTTTCCTAGCGCTACTACCTCCCGATTCAGCTGATCGAAATCGTCAATTTTTTCGTTTCGCACATCCGCCTCCTTCTGACCGGTTTGAAAGGATAATTGAGCGCCATGCAAATGGGAAGCGGGACGCAAGCACGATAAGCTGCTGGCTCATTTTCACAACGGGATACTTCTTTGAACGATCTGATTATTATCGCACTGGCCGGTTTTACTACCGGCATGACAACAGTGCTTTTTGGCTTTGGCGGCGGCTTTGTAGTGGTGCCCTTTGTTTACCAGCTGCTGGTGCGGCAGCCACCGCTGGCAGGTGATGCGATGCATATCGCCGTGGCCACTTCAACGGCGGTGATGATTTTTAACGCGGGCTGGGTCAGCTTTCAAAACTGGCGTGCGGGCAGGCTTTCTTTGCCCATCTTATTCCCGCTGTTGTGGTTTATCGCCGTGGGCGCAGTGGCCGGTTCGTGGTTGGCGGGAATATTAAGCGAGGTGGTGATTCGCGAGCTGTTTATTTTTTATATGCTGATGACGATTGGGGACTGTCTGTTGCGCAAAGGTTTCTTAAGCGGCAATGCGCCGCGTCGTTTGTCGCTTTTGACGGTCACCGGTGGCGGTATGCTAATCGGCACGATTGCCGCATTGCTGGGCGTGGGTGGCAGCGTAATGACGGTGCCGTTGTTGCGGCGACACGGTCATACGATGCGAGAGTGTATTAGCGCGGCCAACCCGCTTTCCCTGCCGGTGGCGTTGTGCGGTGCGGTGACCTATGCGATAAGCGGTTGGCACAAAATTTCGGCAGGCGGTTTTGTGGGTTTTATCAGCCTGAAGATTCTGGGCATGCTCCTGGTGGCTGGCTGGGCGGGTATAGTATTTAGCCGCCGGGTGATCCCCGCCGTCCCTGATGTCTGGCACGCGAGAATCTACGTGATGCTGTTGTGCATGGTACTGGTGGCTATGTTGCTTTAAGCAAATCCTGCTTTGCAAATTTAGTTGCTTTTACAGCGGCAATATCTGCATGAACGTCCGTTTCTGGCACAAAGTGGAGGGCCGAAGTCAAGGTCCGCTTAGAGCGAGGAGCGGAAGTTCATAATTCTTTTAGACAATCCTCCCGGGAGGTTATGATAAAAATATACAGCCACAAAGGGAGTGGACATGACATTGTTTGAGGAATGTAAGGAGTTGCTCAAGGCAGATTTTGATGTTGTGGAAGGGGATGATTTGAGTATGGTAATGGATATTTTTCATCAATATCCATGGCATAGCGGTAATCTCATATGGTCAGAAATGGATTTCAGCGATTATGAACTCACTCATGATATGTTTAATGGGAGCGGCTTAGGCAATGAAACTGTATTTGTCATAGCGGATGATGCCGATGTGCCCGTGTTCAGAACCCATCTACAACTCATCGTCGATAATATCTACGATGTCATCGCCATATCACCTAACCTATTTATTTTTAACGATAAGATAATGATTACGCCTTTATTCCCTCATAATTTTATACGGTTGGGTCTGCGAAAGTGATGAGCAGAAATACTGACCTGCTCCCCGTTGATCAACCTCGATGTCGCTTTTGACGACAGCGGCCGACAGATAAATCCGTTGACAGCGCGTCTGACGGGGAACGTAGCGGGGGTAATGAAGCTGTTTAATCGCTGTGGCTGGCAGGCAGAGCCTGAGTCTGGTGCCTCCCTGCCCTACCAGTATTCGCTGATGGCCGGACAGGGAGTGCTAGGAAAGGGTGATTAGTGGCGGATCTGCGCCAGGTCGTCTTCAGTCAGACCGGTCATTTTCATGACGGTATTGCGGTCAATGCCGTTCTGGAGCATGGTACGGGCTATTTTCAGAGTCGCTTCGCGCTCACCTTCTGAACGACCTTCCTGTCTTCCAAGCTGGATACCTTTCTCAATACCCTTTTGTTCGAGTTGTTGTGCGATGGTCATAAGTGCGTCTCCGTGTTGCGGCACACGCTGTGCCAGTTCGCGTACAAAGGCTTCGGCGTCTGATGTTTCGCCCGCCTGCACTATATAGTGTACCAGCGATATTACCTGTGATGAAGACAAGTATCCCGCCAGCAAGATGGGCGCCAGCCGGTCAACCAGTTCTGCCAAGTCCCGCTGGTGAATATGCTTTTGCAGTAAAGTTAGTGCGGCCATACTGCGATGGCCAGCGATTTCATCATCCGGAATGACCGTAACGTCTACCAGCGGGAAAGCGCTGTTGTAGAGTTTGCCTGCCAGCACAGGATCGTCAAACTCATCCAGCCACCGGGTGGAGTACGGATACGGGCTGCGTTTACCCGTATAGAACAACACCGGTATCACCAGTGGCAGTTTTTTATGCCCTGCCTCCAGGTGTCGCTGCATGGCGGCCACCGCATAGCGTATCAGGCGGAAAGCCATATGTTTGTCCGGCGTTGACTGATGTTCCACGAGGACATGTATGTACCCGTCGCCTGCTGTGGTTTTCAGGCTGTAGAGGACGTCGCTGAAATACTGGCGGAGATCATCCTCAACGAACGAGCCTGATTCCAGTTTCAGCGTGCTGAGATCGCAGACTGCACGCAGCTCTGCGGGCAGGTGGATTTCCATAAAATCACGGGCAATGTCCGGTTGCGTCAGGAACTGCCTGAACGTGGCATCGTGGGGAGTGGGTGTGCTGTTTTTCTTCTTCATCAGCCCTGGCTCTGAAAAATGACCCCGATATGTTATCACAGCCCGGAAAAAGCTAATATTGGCGTCGGACGGAATAACCATTCCTACAGAGGGTAGTTCCAGGATTGTTCAGTCCTCCTCTTTACCATACTGATCTTTAAGCGTGACCTGGTTTAAAAAGATAAGCTGCCAGTTCAGCAGCAGTTATATCAAACTCAATTTGCTTCATTATGTCGGACAGCGCCTTCTGCGCCGCATCACGGTCAGCTGCATTTTTCACGAGCAAGAGAATAGTCTGCTTCATCTCTGGCGGTAGATTTTCGAAATCGATAAGGATATCACCAGATATTTCATCTACTGGCTCTTCGAAAAGATAACCGTAATGCCCGTTGGTCCCTGATTTATTTGTCATCATTATGTCCTCTATAGTTATCCTGATTCACCTTCTGAGCATTGCAGACCCTGATGACTGTCATTTTAGAAACGCCAGCCAGGCGAGCTGTTTCTCGCAGCGATTTTCCGTTGACCAGGCGCAGAGTGCGTATTAGTTCATGTTTCTGAGTATCGGCCACCCTGCCCCGGTATTTTCCTTCAGCTTTCGCCTTACTGATCCCCTCTGACTGACGACGTCGACGGTCTTCGTAATCTTTTCGGGCAATAGCGGCGAGCATATCCAGCATCATGCCATTTACGGCCTTCAGCATGCTTCGGGTAAAGTCATCACTTACTGTGCTGGATAGCGCCAGATGGCTTGTCGGTAGATCAAGACTGACGATGGCCAGCTGCTTGTCTGTGATTTGCTTCCTGAGTGTCTCCCAGCCTGCATCATCCAGGCGGGTAAGCCTGTCGACTTGTTCAATAAGAATGACATCACCAGGTTCCGCATCCCCAAGAAGCCTGATCAGTTCAGGACGGTTCATTGTAGTACCGGAGACATTATCGATATACCAGCCAGCAATACGGTGGTCATGTTGGTTTGCAAATGCCTTCAGTGCATTTTTTGCCCGGCTGGCATCCTGTTCTGATGTGGATGCACGGAGGTAACCAAAAACAAACATTTTTTGCCCTTCTGGTAACATTTAAGTGGTCTTGCTGATCATGGTATCACTTATGTGGTCACAATAACATTAACCGGTATCTTTTGAGGTGGTACATATAAAGCATACCTTAATGTTACACGCTGACGCGCCCATCGGGCTTGTCCAACCCCTCGCCTGCTCAAAAACGAGTTTTGAGCAGACTCACGGTTTTTGTTGTATGTCAATAAAAATAAATACGATCACCGGAAATATTTTATGGACACTTTTTCCTATAGTGCTGGAATGTCCAGGGCGGACAGCATTTTTTGTGCATCATAGGGATATGTCTGTAGATGACGGAGTATTGAGTGACTAGTACTTGGACAGAATAACGGTTATGTCCAGTTGGTGCAGAGAATTAAACGAGGGCGTAAAAAAGGCCGCTGGCGCGGCCTTCAGAGTTTAGTTGAGCGGGCGTGTGCCACGACCAACTTCCGATAAACCATGCGTGATGTCAGCCGCGCTCTGATTACCAAAAACACGGTCAATGATGGCATCAACATGGGCTGTCGTTGCTACGGTAGAAGCTAAGAGAGCCTGCTTAGGGTCAACTCCCGCATCAATCATTTCTGCGCAAAGCTGATCTTTAGTTTCAAGAGTAGCTATTGCCACTTTTTTAACACCTTTTTTCATTGTCATTATTAGGTTCAACACTATATGTAGTATTTTGAAGAGGTATCACCACAACAGATATGGCTTGAACATAGATAAGCGCATAATGGGGTATTAGGCAACAAAATTTACATAATCAGACAGGAGTGCCAGCGGTACTGCGACCACGCCAGTACTGTCTCATCGCTGGACAGAATTACCTGAATGTCTAACAGCGCGACGGTAAACAAAAAATGCAGTTTTAAGACTGTTATATAGCTGTGTAAAGGCTTCCTGATAAATATAATGTAGCCAGGCAAATGTGTGGTTATGTCCTGCCGAGATGGATCGGCAATTCGGGAGGTGTCCATGTTATTGGTCATTGAACTAAACGGAGCTGAGTTAGTGTACGATAGGCTTGCCTATCGCATACTGTTCAGTGGCAAATATATCGCCGTAATCTGGGCGTACTAATCAGACGGGGACGGGGCATTGTCCTTTCCCTTTTCGCGCACTGGGCAGAAAGTCCTGTACGTCCAGTCCGGGCGGGAATTATGATGATGCTTATCTTTAGCGGTGCGACCGGCAACGGCATAAGGCTGTCATACGATGAAGGATATGTATGGAACTGGATACTGAATTTCGCTACCCCAATGTTATCGATTTCTTCGGTACAACCCTTTTTCATCTTTGCCATTTCACAAGAAACGACCTTCATGATTATGCTGCATATAATAAATATGCTGAAGATAATATAGCGCAGAGTCATATCAAAGTTTGTGAAGAGGTTCAAAGACAGTTAGAGCGCAATGACGAATATCATCACGAAGATATTCTCGACTTCCACAGCCTAGAGTTTCAGGCTTTCAGTGATATTTATCCACCCATGCATCGTAAGGCAATGGTGATCACACTGTACAATTTTTTTGAGAATCAAATTAAAACATTGTGTACTAAAGTCAATAAACTACTTCCGCAAGACATGAGTGAAAAGTATAAATTCAAAGATGTATGCATTAAACATTTCCGTAAATTTCTGAGGCACGAAGCCGGTTTTGATATTAACCAGGGGGACGTATTGTGGAAACTCTGGGAAGATATGCTGAAAGTGGAACAAATCAGGCATGTTCTGGTTCATTCCGAAGGGGAGATAGATCAACACAGGGTGGAGCGCCTTGCGGATATAGAAAGCTACTGTAAACGGATAAAAACTATCAGGCTGAACCAACACAAAATCATCATTGATGAGGGTTATGTGGCGGGGCTGATCGCCGACCTTATCTCTTTGTTTAATCAACTGAACAGGCAGGTGAACGTATTTATCCGGCGATACGAAAGCGAGCATGGCAGATTCGAGGTTCCTCTTCCTCCGGGAGCGTCAAGAACACCGCTGTGACTTGGGTGTTTTACCTAACGGGCAGGAAAGGCGTAAAAAAACCGCCAAGCGGTTTTTTGCAATAAGAAAACAGTTTCTTATTATTCAATGTTCATTGATTTATTATAATGACGAGAGATACTTTCGAAAACGATATCAGTTTTCAAACTTATAACTGGCATATATGCAGGGAGAATAAGGAAATATTCATTATCATCAGTTACGCAAGAAACCTTTGATTGTGAAATAATATCGATTGGAGCGTTGTATAAGGGTGTAATATCATGCTGCTTGATATATTTAATTCGTGATGCCGGGATGGCAACTTTGTCCCATACTTTTGTATCTCGATATTTGAAACATATGATTAAAGACTCAAAAGTATCATCAATATCAAAATTATAGGAGAACTTATCAGCAAGGTAGCGGAAAACATTAATAAGTCCGCGTACATCATGATGGTAATGTGCAGCATCTGTAATAGCGTCAATCACAGACTCGATGATATCAAGGCGTGATGAGGTTTCAGAAATTTTAATGATTTTTCCCAACAGGCTGTCTATGAAAGCTTCTCCTGTTTTTACACCTGCTTGTTCAATGGCATATTTTACATGATCAACATTCGTTACAGAGTTATTTATTTCTATATTGCAATTAAACATTGTTATTCCTTCGTAGTTGCAGTTCAACTGAATACTAAGCTTCCACCGCCTGATTAACGAACATATAGCGCATCATATCAGGCCAGATCTCGCGCAACCAGCAAAACTGGGCAGAATTACGGTTGTCTCCAGGCTGATGCGGGAGTGTAATTCGGCTAATGCTTTTACATGTTCTGCCGTAGTTTTACTGGCATTCCGCGCATCAAATACCTCCTGATACATACCACTCTCCGTTAATTATTCATTGGCCTGTGGTACACGGGATAATATAGATAATAACTGGTTATCACCGGTTTTAATTATGGTGAGGGCCAGTCCGTTGACCGGTATATCGAGCAGCGTGTTACCGTTCACGACTGCGCCATCCTTTACCACCTGGTAAGACTGCGCAATTGTCGCGCTGTATTCACCTTGGCTTACCGGAGCATTCCGGATATTCACGGAATCTGTGGCCGTCTGCGTGATGGGCTGGAGTGTGTTATGCAGTGCGGCAAGCGCATCCGCGAGATCGAGAGGTTTCGCGCCATTGACAGGCCGGAACACCACCGTGCCGCCAGGCCAGGTGTTTAAATCCAGCGTTTCGGCTACTGTGGCCGTGTTAAAGCCGAATTTTTCCAGCAACTTAACACTTCTGATCAGCGCGGTGTGGTCAGTGTAGCGGAAAAATTCATGGGTGAGATCAGTCCCGGACGGGAGTGTGACCGCCGTGGGAGCCGGTGCGGCTAGGGGCTGTGTGAGGGGCAGGAAAAGTGGAATAACAGCGAAAGCCAGAATAAGTGAGCGGCGCATTAAAGTTTCCCTATGGATTTATTAAGGTGATAGTTGAAACGATGTTCCTGAAACAGTGGCCAGACGGTTTTCAGGCTTTCCCGGTGATCCCAAACCATATCCAGCAACGCTATTTCGTTATCGGTCGGGTGAGCAGGATTATCGAAAAACGCCTCGTCGATATGCCATTCCACTGAGCTGAAATCACGGCGGTCTGCACGTTCAAAAACATATATCCCGTCTTCGATTTCCAGGGTGTAATAAAAATTCATGATACAGTATTCCTCATTATGGAGGGGCAAGCCGGGAGACATAAATAATATCAGACGGCGCTTTTGCCAGCGCTCTGTCAGTTGGTCGTGCAGCCGTTGGCGGTGAAATGCTAGCGCTGAACATAATCCAATAAAAAGGAACACTAAGGCTGTTATTCAGCAATACGGGCAGAGCCAACGACCAGATCATAGTGATATTTTGCAAGTTCAAGCTTATCCATATCACCATCGTGTTCGAAGTCGTCTTTTGCGGCCTTGAGCATGTCATCCGCTTTTTTTCTCAAAATCCCGGATGTTGTTTTCTTGGTTTTGACGGCCTGAACAAGACGTTTGCAGAATGTTTCACCATCTGCCATTTCAGCATTTGCATCTTTTAAACTATCGGGTGTCGAAATTGTCGGTGCAAGGCTACTGTTGAAGAATGCCGTCGTCGCCAGTTTATAGCAGGGGGATTTTGCGTTGGCAAGCTGAGTGAATAGCATGAGAAAAAAGAAAAT
The DNA here is from genome assembly GCF_013816795.1 of Citrobacter sp. RHB35-C17. NCBI lineage: Bacteria > Pseudomonadati > Pseudomonadota > Gammaproteobacteria > Enterobacterales > Enterobacteriaceae > Citrobacter > Citrobacter sp. RHB35-C17. Next base: position 21,196 of record NZ_CP057151.1, read on the forward strand.
TTTTAATCCACAACAACATTTCATCGTCATATCTCCGTCAGTGATTTAGTAATTATCGACCTGAATATGTGGTTCTTTAGATGAAACTTAGTCATTGGAAATAAATTGCTGTTTATTCAGTTTGGCGTGCCAGTAGTGGACGGAATGACTGTTGTATCAAAGTTGAACAGGAACTTCTGGGACCATGTTCGCTTCATTTTGTCACGGGTCATCACACAGCTTATCTTTCCCTCACATTTCGCATGCGAAATTTATTGCATATCTTTATTGATATGCAATGGTTTTTTGTATACTGTGTTCGTTGTTTTAGTTTATCAGCAACACATTTTGGAACAGATAGCTGTTCCAATCTTCGGCGGAACGCCAGACTCACAGGAGTGCGTATGAATCATCTAGTTGATTTATTAATACATTTTTTCATGATTTCATCTAAGCAGTGCTGCCCTTTCTTAAACATTTCGCATGCGAAATTCAAAGGATAAACACATGACTCTCAAAATAGGTTCGACAGGCAAGTTAATCGTTGTGTGCAGTCAGAAAGGGGGCATTGTTAAGTCCCAGTCTTCATCTGAAATCGCATTTGACCTTCGTAAAGCTGGTTACAGAACGCTTGAAATCGATATGGACTGGACTACAGGGTTAACAGAGAGAGCTTTCCCGGATGAGCTTCCCCTGGCTATTGAACGAGAGCCAATGAGCAATAGCTTTACCCCTGGTGAAGCGAATACTTATCAGCTTTTCTTCCCGGAAACGACAGTTAACCCAGTCGAGCTTCCTGGTGACCGCTTCATCATTGGAGCAACAAGCGAACTAAACGAAATAAACTATCGCAATTCAGACTGCATGTTTGATTTCCGTGATCGCATCGATCAGTTGAAGAAGCAGTTTGATTTCATTATTGCCGATTCTGCACCTTCATATTCGAATGTGATGGTTGCCGCGCATATGGCTGCAGATTACCTATTGATTCCGACGCTTCTTGAAAAGCAGTCACGGAAGGCTGTAGGGAAACAACTCGCCTACATGCAAAAAATTAAGCGAAACTATAATCCTGGACTTCAGTTCATGGGTACTTACGTAACTCAAACTCAGGTTAAAAATTACAAAAAACCACTTAAAGAAGGATATCTTGGACCGATCGATACGCTTAACCTCAATCTGCTCATCGAAATTCTTGAGGAAAAAGGCTATTCAGAAGAGTACATCCTTTCTTATATTTCGTATGTTCCTGCTGCTGCAAAAGAAGCTATCGAACTCGGTCTTTCATTCAGTGAATACGATCCTGCGTGTCTCCCTGCAATTCAGTACAAAGAGATGACCCATAAAATTATTCAACTTGCCGGGGGGAAATGATGGCTAAGAAACCATTTTTAAAGCGGCTTGAAGCACAGCAACAACAACGGAAAGCAACTCCGGTTGTATCAGACATAGAACAGGTAATTGTTAATAAACAGCCTGACGTACAGCATCATGATGTAAATGCTCATCGCATTATGGCAGACATAGCCCGGCCAGATATTGAACCAGAAGGGCAGATTATCCGTGTCGATATTGACCTTGTTTACGCAGAGGAACAGGTTCGTCCTGAAGAAGATTTCGATGACGAAATTATAGATGGCATGTCTGATACCTACGATTCTATAGGTATGCTTACTCCTCCTCGTTGTTATCCTCGTGATAAACGCGGTTATCAGATATGGATGGGGGAAACCCGTGTTCGAACTGCAAGGAAGCGCGGTGAACGATTTATCGATATCTATGTTGGTAAGCCACCAAAGGATAGAAAAGAGCGAATTATCGGCCAGCTTATTGAGAACCTCCATCAGTCAGGGTTAAAACCTCTTGCTACGGCAAAATCTTTTAATGAGCTTAAGAAAGAATTCGGAATGACTGGTGAAGAGATCGCAAAGACGATGGGGAAACCCACATCATTCGTTAGTAAACATCTCCGCCTGCTTAATGCACCTAATAATGTAGCATCACTCTTACGAGATAAAATTACTGCAGACGTAGACTTGGCTTACACCCTTATACAGATCAGCGAAAAGTCACCAGAAGAAGCTGATAAACTCGTCGCAACTGCACGCGAAACGGGTATAACCAGGGCTCAGGTGAAGTCTGTCCTTGATGACATAAAACGTAATGATAAAAGCAAGATTTCGCATGCGAAATCTCAGGGTAAAAGTAACAGGTCTGCTAAGAATCCCCCTACGGATAAGAAGCCACAAACGTGGCTGGTTATAGTTGAATTTGATGGGCAGGAAGGTTTTGTTCTTACTGACAGAGGTCCTGAAGAAGACGGGAGTATCTGGATCAAAGTCGATATCGGTGAAGTGTCTGTTGAAGCGTCTCAACTTCGCATTAAAGGATTAAAACCTTCAAAATGAAGACGACACCGTTCACGGAAATGGCTATGTTGTTTCGTGGCCATATCGTAAAACAGTGGTCTCTGGCACAGTCAGGCACCCCATCCCAAAACGCCGCAACGCTGACTGATGCGGCCATCCAGAATGGGTATGTTACTCGCTCCAGGCCAGTCCCTGGTGCAGCGATAGCAGAGTGGGTGCTTAAACCGAATAACACGCCTCTTTGGGCTGCGCAAACCGCGCTCAAACTAATGCTTGAGACTGGCTGGAGGCCTGGTACGAGTCTGGAATGGTGTGGTATGGCGGCGTTATTTTATAAAGCCAACAGAAACTATTCTCTCAATGAACTCCTTACGAGATTGCCGGCATCAATTGATAAGCTCACCGCTGCCGGTTGGTTAACTGCCGCGATAGAGGAAGAGGCGCATTATCGTTCCAGCAGGAAATACAAATGAACTTTCAGGAACTTGATGCATTAATCGTAAACTCAGGTCGGCGTTCAATTGCGTCTGCTTTAATCGCATGCCTGCTGGATGCTTCAGATTCGGGCGCCGAAGGCCTCGACCTTGATATCTTCCAGAAGCAAACCGGTTTTGTGCGTAACAACGTTACAAGCGTGGCTGGCTACTTACAGAAACATGGACTCATCACCATACTTTACTATAGAGATGATGTAGAAGGCCGGGTGTATGTGTCAGAAAACAGTTATGGGCGTTGGGCAAAGCAACATTATCAACTCACCCTCCCTCTCAAGAAACTATTTCGTCGCAACTAATTTCCCTGATTTCGCATGCGAAATCTTTCGGTGGCAGATCATCTTATCATTGCCACCGGGAGATCACTCCAGCGCGTAGTGTATGCCGGCGACAGCATTTCACGTCTCATCTGCCATCCTTCAGATATTCCCTGTCCAGCAAACCACACTTTTCCCAACCCGGAATGATTGATACTGTCCAGTACATGCATCAGCTGTTCACTGTTAGTATGATGTAGCTCTTCATCAAATAGGTTTAACTGCGACACGCCGGTTGGCGTGAAGTCATCGAGTATAATCCCGGCTTTCATGTACCTGAACCCGTTTACCCAAATTCTGTCGAGGCAATTCACAGCTGCTGCAATGATATCCCGTGTATCCCGGGTTGGCGTCATTAGTTTCTTGCTGGACACATTCCCGTAGTAGGTTTCGTTGACGGCGAACGGCGACGTTTTGATGAAAATCGATATATGCCTGCAGAACTGCCTTTCTCCCCTCAGTTTCTCAGCTGCACGCTCTGCATACTGGCATACCGCCTGGTGCATATCTTCGTATTCTGTTATGCGCGAACCGAAACTACGGCTGCACACTATTTGCTGTTTTGGAGGTGGTGCGTCTTCTAGGCTGATACAGCTTTCTCCATTAAGCTCCCTGACTGTTCGCTCAAGAACCACGTTGAAATTTTTTCTGATGAAAACCGGATTTGCTTGCGCCAGTTGCAGAGCAGTTTTAACACCCATTGTATTCAGCTTCTTCGCTATTCGCTGCCCCACTCCCCAGATTTCCTCCACCGGCTGAAGTGAAAGAAGGGTGCTGGCGCGCTTAGATTTCGCATGCGAAATCGCAAGTACACCTCGAAATTGTGGCCATTCTTTGCTGGCCCACTGGCAACTCTTAGCCAGAGTTTTCGTCGGTGCTATGCCGATACTAATGGTCAGACCGGTGCCTGCTTTAACATGCTCGCGCACTTGGCGTCCAAAATCCTCAAAGGCAATACAACGGTCTATGCCATTAATATCCAGAAACATCTCGTCAATTGAATACTGCTCAACGCGCGGCGCCAGTTCTTCTAGGTGTGCCATGACCCTGTTCGACATAGATGCGTAGAGTTCATAATTACTGGAAAACGCAATCACCGGTTCCGGAAATTCGGTCGACTTCAGCTGAAACCACGGTATGCCCATTTTTATGCCCAGCAGCTTCGCTTCTTTTGAGCGTGCGATTACACAGCCATCGTTGTTACTGAGAACCACGACGGGCTTGTCCCGCAGATCAGGACGAAACACTTTTTCGCAACTTGCATAGAACGAGTTGACGTCAGCGAGCGCAAACATCACTTCGTACCCCGAGTTTTGTGTATGAATGCCGTCACCACACCGAATATCTGCAATTCTTCCGGATAAAGAGTCGGGTAGGCGGGATTCATTGGCAGCAGGGCGATACGTGGTTTCAGTTGCAAGCGTTTAACCGTAAACTCGCCATCTGTTTCAGCGATGACAATGTCACCCTGCAGTGGTTTTTCTGCTTTGTCTACCACCATCAGATCACCCGAGTGCAGACCCATATCCTTCATCGAATCACCGATAGCCCGGACAAAATAGGTCGAGCTTGGGCGACGGATACAGTACGTATTAAGATCCAGTTCTTCTTCGGTATAGTCCGCAGCTGGCGACGGAAAACCTGCCGCGCAACGTTCTGTAAACAGAGGAGTATTGGATCGCACTGGCTCAGATTCGGGAGAGACAAAAAGTAACATGACATACCTTTTAAAATACCTGTTTTTATATACAGTATTATTTAAGATATTTTCTGTCCTGCAAGTTAAATTTTGCCTGACCCCATCAGGTAGTTGTTCTGCCTGGAAAAATAGATGCCCGGAACATCCCTGAATCTCAGTAGCCGGGTCTGGTGAAAAAGACCGGACGCTGGTTGTTGTGGCCTGACAGGTGCTGCATCGTGGGAGGTTGGTATCATGGAGCGTGGCCTTTACGGCCTGCAGACTGGCCGGAAAAAGGCACACCTCCGGATGATTTTTTGGTCTGTGTGAAGTTGCTGGACGCGCTACGTCGCATTGGTGCGGCTTCTGAACGATTAATCTGGCACCGGACACAGCAAGACTAAAAAAACGGCAGGGTGACATCTTATCCCTGCCGTCAAAACTAACCGCTTAACTTTTCGTCTATTATAAAACATGGTATTGTGATGTAAATCACATTATCCCTTATGTGAAATTTTCCTTTCCCCTCCCTACTCCTTCCTGAAACGGCTGTGCGTATCACGACAACCTGACCGCTGTGTCCGCAAGGGAAGCATTAATCCCGGTTTTTTTACCTCTTCAAATGATGTCGCGCTGCTCCGCATTCATGCCGCGCTTCGCGCGGGGATATCCACTGCCCGGAGCCAGTGTGCCGCGACCGGACGGACACGGGACGGGCGGTTTTTCCGCTCCTGTCCGGCGTCGTTGTTATTTTACTCCATCCACTCGCAGGTTTAAGGAACGCCCTTCAAGCCGCTTTCGCGGCATATCCTCACCGTCAAAAAGACTGACGGTTGCGGTATTCCACGGTCGGCGTTGACCCGTTACCGGTCGCGGCGTACAGGCTCCGGGCAGCAGGGAACGGACGTCGCGGCGACGTCCTCCTGGGTGCCCCCTGTAACCACGAGGTATCCCTATGTCCCGTTTTATCCTGGGTAACTGCGTCGATATTATGGCTGGCTTTCCTGACCGTGCCGTTGATTTCATCCTCACCGATCCCCCGTACCTGGTCGGTTTCCGTGACCGTTCCGGCCGCAGCATTGCCGGCGACAAAACTGACGAATGGCTGCAACCTGCCAGCAATGAGATGTACCGCGTACTCAAAAAAGATGCGCTGATGATCAGTTTCTACGGCTGGAACCGCGTCGATCGCTTTATGGCGGCGTGGAAAAATGCCGGGTTCAGTGTTGTTGGTCATCTGGTTTTCCCGAAAACCTACACATCGAAGGCGGCCTATGTGGGCTACCGCCACGAATGCGCTTACATCCTGGCGAAAGGCCGTCCGCCCCTGCCGCAAAACCCGCTGAATGACGTGATTGCGTGGAAATATTCAGGCAACCGGCACCACCCGACCGAAAAACCCGTTACCTGCCTCCAGCCGCTGATCGAGAGCTTCACACATTCGAACGCCATCGTTCTCGATCCGTTTGCCGGTTCCGGCTCCACCTGCGTGGCGGCCGCTCAGTCAGGGCGCCGTTACATCGGTATTGAGCTGATGGAGCAGTACCACCGGGCCGGGATTGCCCGCCTGTCAGCCGTACAGCGCGCCATGCAGCGCCCGGCCGCAAACGACGTCTTTTACCCGGAGGCCGCGTGATGAACTACAGCGGACACGAGCAGCTTCGCGCGGAGGTGGCGGAACTGGCCAGCAGCATGTGCGACCTGCGCGCCACCCTGAAAGTGCTGGAAGAGCGCTGGCACTGGCAGCACGACGGCCTGGCCGAACGCCTGGCCGGGCAGAGCCTGCGACGCATTAACACCCTTCTGAATGAGGCTTACAACGAAACACTGATGCTCGATGAGAGCTTTAAAGACTGAGCACGGGCGGCGGTGCCGCCCCACGGAATTAACGGAGAAAAATCATGATGTATGGCACCCGCAAGGAACTGAATAAAAAACTCAAACGTATGTTTGGCAACGACGAGCGCTTTGCCCTGCTGGTCTGGACAAAGCAGGACGTACAGGCACAGATGGAGAACATGACGGAACGTGAGGCCGACGCAATTTTGCAGGAGATTGGCCGCACCGGCACTGGCGAACATACCGAAGAGGGCGTTTCATACCGCACGGTACAGGCGCTGTATGCCGGATTACGGGTGGATGTCCCGACAGTCAGTGTTCCCGCCGACCTGCTGGCCCGCCTGACTGACGTCGCCGGGCTGGCGCTGGATGCAGGGGATGCTCAGGCATGGCCGCTTGTTCGCCGGCATTATCCGACCGTGGCTGACGCTCAGGCGGATATTGCGCGACTCAGGCAACAACTGGCGGCCTGATCCTGATTTACCGCCCTGTGAGTCCTTACGGGGCGGCACTTCCCTTACAGCATACAGAGAGAATAACCATGAATAACGATACCCTGAACGCCCTCATTCTGCGCCACGGTGACAGCCTTCTGCGCCGGTCCGGCTGGCCTGAAAGTGTCGGTGTGATACAGGTGGCCCCGCAGGAGGTTCCCGGCTGGCTGTCCGTCAGCGGCGTGCTCAGCGCGGATGAAATCCTGACGCTGACCAACCGCCTTTGTCAGACCCTCAGTGGCGGGCGGGCGCACCTGTTGATCGCCAGCGCGCAACGGCTGACAGGAACGCCTGCCCGCCTTCATCTGTACCCGGTGCAGGCTTACCCCCGCCCCGAGGCGTTGCCGGACTGTACGCGCATCAGTCTGCCTTACGCGCAGGAATGGCTGACAAAAGCCGAATGTGACGACCTGCTGGCCTTCCTGAAAGATTTTACTGACCGGGTATGCGAAATCGCCCGTCAGGACGCGAAACACCTGGCAGCGGCGATGGCTCCGTCAGCCGTGCCGCGGCTGATGGAGAAGCAGTTCGGAGACTGGCGGCTGCTGGCTGATGAGTATGACCATGAGAACTGGCTGGACAACGACGATGGTGAGTTACTGGATAAGGTGCTGGACGCGGTACTGGTCCGGGATGCGCGGTTCTGTCCGGTTCTGCTCACACTGGTGAATGAACGCCGGGAAGAAATTGAAGCTGCCGGGGTGATGACCGACATTCTGCGTTTCCCGGGGGAACCGGTACGCCGCTGGTTTGATCGCCGCGTGCTGAGGGATGTGGTAGACGAGGTCCGCAGCACTGACCCGGCAGGGGAGTAAAGGAGGGAAGGGGGAAACCCCTTCTTCTGAACCGCCGGTGACTCATAAGCCATAAGGATGTCGCCGGCTCCGCTTTTATGGCGGCACCGTCCCTGCGTGACGTTGCCTGGTGGTTTTCCACTCTGTCAGTCCGGTGCCGTGTGCGGGCTGTGCCGTGCATCCATCGTAGCCGGGCTGGCAGGAATGCAAGGGTTCGCTGCGCCGCTGCGGTCACCCGGTCCTTCCTTCCCGTCTGCCGGGATTTTCCGGTTGTTCGTCCGTTCAGGTTTCACGGACTCTCCCTGCAACTCCCGTCAGCCGTGTGCGTCAGGCTGCGGCTTCCCTTGCGCCCCTGCATTCCCGCCTGATCGCCCGTCTGTTATGGATGCACGGCACCGCCCGGTGTCGCAGACCATGTGATTACGGAGGTTTACCATGCAGCATGCAGCCCATCAGCACACCCTGAACGTCGAAGAATGCGATCGTCTTTCCTTCCTGCCGTATATGTTCGGCAATGACTTTATGCTGGCTGAATTACAGGTGTACGCGCTGGCGAAACAGTGGATGCCTGAATACAGCGGCGGTTTCTGGCATTTTATCCGTCTGCCGGAAGGTGGCGGTTACATGATGCCCGATTGTGGTCGGGTACATATGATCAACAGTGAAAACTGGTTTGATCGCACCGTCAGCGCTGACGCGGCGGGGATCATTCTGACCTCTCTCGCGATTAACCGCCGTTGCTGGACACATCACGACTGCGGCCATGCTGCGCTGACCCGCCTGTACATGCTGCGTGATACCCAGCTCTGGAATCACATTACCTTTCACCCTGAATGCAACGCCATTTATGCCGCGCTCGACTGATTAACCGACGGGGCGGCGATGCCGCCCCGCTGTAACTGTCATTCATTTAGAGGAACCCCCAATGTACGGAACTGTCAGTGATATCTGCTGTAATTTACTGAAAGTCTTTGAGAATAACGAAAAAATTGCCGTGATTATCTGGAATGAAGAAGATGTGCGGGAAGTGGGTGCGGCTTTTAATCCGACTGTTCCCGACACGCAGGCGGTTCTGCGCGCCATCGGGGACGCGGACAGCGATGCACTCTGGCGTGACGGTATTGGCCGGAACTTTGTTGAAGGAGAACTGCGACGGCTGGCCGCGCTGCGGCCACCCCGTCAGATTGCCATTCCTGAAGATGCGCTGCGCACACTTCTTCCCCTGATGGAAGCCGGAATGAATATCCCGCGTTATCAGACGCAGGACAGGATCGCCGAAGAAGAGGCCGCGCTGGATACGCTGCGATACCTGCTCTCCACTGATACCACGGCGCATAACCTGACCGGAGAAAACCAGCCATGAAGATCAGACCCGAAACTCGCGAAATTCTTCGCCAGTATAAAGCGCTGATTAATGCCCGCCGCCGTGATGCAGGCCAGCGGGAACTGACGACCGCGCAGGTGATGGATGAAATCTGCGAATATATGACCTGTCAGTGTGCCGTGTACATTGGCGGTCATTTCATCTTGCAGGGCGGGAAAGGGCAGTAAATATGAGGGCAGGCGGGGGAGGCCGCCTGTCAGCCCGCGCGTAAAACCCGTGCAGGCTTACGCCTGCGGGGAAGGACCAGAGCAGCGCTGCGCGCCGCTCCGTGTCCTTTCCCCCTCTGATTCATATGACGTACACTTACAGCAGGTTTCCATTCTGTCGGAGGATGTGATGTCCGGATTTAATCTCGCCGCAAAATCCAGAGAAGAACAGGATAAGATCGCGGTGGACCTGGTGGCATCAGGGGTGGCATATAAAGAACGTCTGGCCATGCCGGTTGTTGCTGAACTGGTGGCCAGGGAACAGCCTGAACATCTGAGAGAGTATTTTTGGGCGCGGCTGCACCATTATCGCCCGCTGAGTGCGCAGCTCCCGGATAAAAATTCCCCGGAATATGCAAAAAATGATGATGAGGTTAAAAAATAGCGCTGTTTCTGATGAGGATTACCTGTCTCCGTCCTGATGTCACTCATGCCGGTTGACAGGTTTGTCTGGCCAGTGTGTGGTGTTTTCTGCCTGCCGGTGATAATACGCTTCCTGTTCCTGTTCCTGTTCCTGTTCCTGTTCCTGTTCCTGCTTATGATTATGCTCCCTGTCTGGTTTCGCTGACGCCGGGCGACTTCCCTGTCGGGAACCGGGGCTGTCATGCTTCGCACCGAGCCAGCTGCGCTGTCTCTGCCCGGCCCCTCCGGGGCAGCGGGTTTCCATCCCTCTGTCGCAACGTCAACACCGGGCTTGCAGCGCCCGTTCCGGCCGCGCCGCCCCCTGACGCGCCGTGGCCTGCGCTTCCGGCACCCCGGCGGTGAAGCTGCCGGGCTGTAAGGTGCAACGCCGTTTCGCGTGCCGCGCTCCGTCGTTGCGGCGGGTCCCTGCTCATTGCCGTACCTGGCACCGTTCCCCCGTTTTAGTCCCTGTCGCCGGGGCTGAGACAAGCACAACCCGCCTGGCTGTCCAGGGGCGGCACAGCCTTTCGCGATAAATTTTTTCCGGCCATTCCGCAGGCTTCATTAGACCGTAAAAAATTGACCGCTCACCCCGGACATCTGCACCGGGCCGTGCTCGTTTACGCCCTTGCGGCGAAGGTTCTCAAACGGGTGAAGTTCATACCAGAGGGAATACAGCAGCAGGTTCCCGCGAAACATCAACACCGCGGCTCCCGAAACTCAACGGGTGATGTTCTTTAAAAATCAGGAGGAAAGACAATGCAGGCTCAGGCGATGCGGACGTATCAGATTGCGTTTACCGGACGTGATGCGAACGGCGTTTTACCCATGTTTACCCGTGTACAGGCCATGACCGGAAAAGGCGCGGTGAGGGCGTTTATTGAACGTTACAGACCCGTCAGCGGCTGGCTTTTAGGCGATCCCGAAGACATCACCGATAAGTTACAGAAGGAGGCTGAAGAAACAGACAGGCAACACGCAGAAATGAAAAAAGCAGGGTAAACCCTGCTTTATCCACGCCGTAAAAATCGCTCGAACGGTTCTTACGGCTCCATTAACTACCAGAAGGAGTTAACTATATGACCGTTTCTATTGTTTCACCTTCCGCAGAGGCTGTAAAGCCCCGCCGACATAAGCGCATCAGTCGCGCCGAGCTTTCCGTGTCAGAGATTGACCCGGCGTTAAAGGCGTTCGGGCGGCATATCGCCAGGAGTATCCGCAAGGGGCGCGGCGTTCACATTCCCGCGATGAAAAACGCCGCTATCGGGCAGGTGCTCCGCACCCTTGAACTGAAACGCGCATTTAACTGATGAGGTGAGCCGCCCCGCGAGGGGCGGCAACCAACGGAAGGAGAAAACCATGACACAGACCACCGCACAGGCATTCAGTGCCGGCCTGACCCCGCCGACATCCTGCGAAGATGACCACGCTCAGACGTACCGGGCGACGTACTCCCCGGATGACAACAAACTGCGCCTTTACGCCGCGCTGCGTCTCGATGAGGAAACCTGGAAAAAAATCCACGATGTGGGTTTTCGCTGGGCGCCGAAACAGAAACTGTTTGTCGCGCCAGCCTGGACGCCTGCCCGTGAGGATATGCTTCTGTCCCTTGCCGGAGACATTGAAGACGACGACAACACCCTGTTTGAGCGTCAGGAGCAACGCGCCGACCGTTTCAGCGTCTACAGCGACAAGCGCGCCGGAGAGTCAGAGCAGGAACTTGCGCATGTGGATGCGCTGGCATCGGTTATTCCGTCCGGTCAGCCGATCCTCGTGGGCCACCACAGCGAGCGACGCGCACGCCGGGATGCGCAGCGCATCGAGAACGGTATGAAACGCGCCGTAATGCTGTTTGAACGCGCGGAATACTGGGCGGAACGGGCGCAGGCATCCCTGCGTCATGCGAAGTATAAAGAGCGCCCTGATGTGCGTTATCGCCGTATTAAAAAGATTGAGGCGGATCTGCGCAAATCCGAAAAGGCCATTGCACAGTCGCAGAAATATCTGACGATGTGGCAGGCGGAGACGCTGGATCTGAAAATGGCGCAGCTTATCAGTCATTACGACCACATTCCTGCCTGTTTCACGCTCGATAAGTACCCGCGTCCGCCGGAGAAAAGCCAGTACGAAGGCCGGATGTCCCTGCATTCGGCACTTGATAACGGGATTATCACCTTTGAACAGGCCCGCGATATTGCGGTTCGCTGTCACAAGCGTTCGATCCGTCATCAGCAGCGCTGGGCTAATCATTACCTGAACCGCCTGGCGTATGAGCGGGCCATGCTGGACGAAAGCGGCGGCGTGGTCACCCGTACGCAGGAGTTTGAGCAGGGCGGGCAGGTTCAGAGCCGGGGTGAGTGGCTGACCATCATCCGCATCAATAAAAGCAACGGCGCGGTCAGTTCGGTTGTCACCCCGTCTTACAGCTTTATGGGCTACAAAGGGACAATGACGCTGACGCCTGACCGTATCACCGACTATAAAGCACCGACCGCCGAAGAGGCCATCGCTGCGAAACAGGCCGCAAAACGTCCGCCGATCGTCAACTATCCGGGTGAGGGTTTCCGGGAGATGACAAAGGCCGAATGGGCTAAAACCCCGGCAGATTATAAGGCCGTCCGGGGTGTGGCGGAAAATGATGAGCATGGCGCGTACCGGTTCCGCCGCATCATGACCGGCGGTTATACGCTTGATACGGTGTACATCACCGACATGAAAACCGTCGAAATTCCGAAAAAATAACTGTCAGCCTCCCCGGCATTGCGCCGGGGATACAGGGGCCATTTATCATGCATAGCGAACTCAGGGACCGCATTCAGGCGATGCGGGCCAGACTCGACGGGCGCACACCCGTTACCGAAATCCGGGCCAGCTCACAGCTTTTCGTCACCCCCGATCCGGTCTGTCATCAGCTGGTCGATCTGGCGAATATTACGGATTCAGACCGGATACTGGAGCCGGAGGCGGGGACGGGGGCTATTTTACGGGCCATCCGGGAGGCAGCACCACTGGCGCGGTGTGACGCCGTGGAGCTTAACGCGGCGTTAGCCGGACATCTGCGGGCGGCATTTCCGGGCGTGACTGTCTGGTGCCGGGATTTTCTGGACTGGCAGCCGGAAACCCGCTACAGCAAAATACTGATGAATCCGCCGTTCAGCCATGCGCAGGATATCCGGCATATACAGCACGCTTTAACGCTGCTCGACTCCGGCGGGACACTGGCGGCGATTTGCCTCGACGGGCCACGCCAGCAGAAGATACTCCGCCCCCTGTCGGACGTCTGGGAACCGCTGCCGCGTGGCACGTTCACGTATACCGCTGTTTCAACCGTTCTGCTCAGAATACAAAACTGACGGGACTGTAACCAGGCGGGGAGAATACCCCCGTCCTGATCCACCACAAAAGGCCGCGCGCCTGCGGCGCTGAAGGGGGCCGCAGGCGCGCCGCCTCCCTCCGTCCGCGTCTGTTCATGTTATCCGCCGTTTTTTGTCAGCGAACCGGTGTATTCCTGCCCTGACATATCTCTCTGTCCGTGAATATGGACAGGAATGTCATGCTGATGATGCTTATCACTGTCAGTCATATTTCCTCTCTGGCTTTGCTGACGCCGGGCGACTTCCCTGGCGGGAACCGGGGCTGTCATGCTTCGCACCGAGCCAGCTGCGCTGTCTCTGCCCGGCCCCTGCGGGGCAGCGGGTTTCCATCCCACTGTCGCAACGTCAACACCGGGCTTGCAGCGCCCGTTCCGGCCGCGCCGCCCCTGACGCGCCGTGGCCTGCGCTTCCGGCACCCCGGCGGTGAAACTGCCGGGCTGTAAGGCGCAACGCCGTTTCGCGTGCCGCGCTCCGTCGTTGCGGCGGGTCCCTGCTCATTGCCGCACCTGGCGCCGTTCCCCCGTTTAAGTCCCTGTCGCCGGGGGCTGATACAGCCACAACCTGCCGCATTAACTGTCCAGGGTGAAATGAACAGCCCACAAAAGTTTTTGCCCGCAGGCGGACAAAAACTTTTGCGTTCTGCCCCGGACAGATGCGCCATGCCGTGGCCGGTATGCCCCTTGCGGCGAAGGTTCTCAAACGGGTGAAGGTCATACCAGAGGGAACAAAACAGCAGGTTCCCGCAAACGTCAAAACCGCGGCTCCCGAAACTCAACGGGTGATGGTTTTAAAAGCAAAACAACGGATTAAGGAGATTCATCATGGCAGCACGAGGCGTTAACAAAGTCATTCTGGTCGGTCATCTGGGGCAGGACCCTGAAGTGCGTTACATGCCCAACGGGGGCGCGGTGGCAAATCTTACCCTGGCGACGTCTGAAACATGGCGTGACAAACAGGACGGGGAGATGCGCGAACACACCGAATGGCACCGTGTTGTCGTGTTTGGAAAACTCGCGGAAATCGCCAGTGAATACCTGCGCAAGGGTGCTCAGGTCTACATCGAGGGCCAGCTGCGTACCCGCAAATGGGCCGATCAGTCCGGTCAGGACAGATACACCACTGAAGTGGTGGTCAACGTGGGCGGCACCATGCAGATGCTGGGCGGTCGCCGTGAAAGTCAGCCTCAGAGTGGTCAGCAGTTCAGCGGACAGCCGCAACAGGCGGCGCAAACCCCACCTCCGGCAGCGTCCGGCGGGGCAAAAGGTCGGGGCAGGGGCGCAAAAGGCAAAAACGCCACTGCTGCCGCGCAGCAGCCGCCAGCGCAACCCGATCCGGCGTATGACTTCGACGATGACATTCCGTTCTGAATGACCTGACACAGTTGATTTTCATTAAAGCCCCGGATGACGGGGCTGATACAGGAGAAACACCATGACAGACAGTACCACACCACCCCTGAAGTCCCTGCCTGATGGCACGTTCACCCGCGAACAGGCCGAAGCGGTGGCCGCGCAGTATCAGAACGTCGCCATTGAAGACGATCAGGGGACGCACTTTCGCCTGGTGGTTCGTCAGAACGGGGAAATGGTCTGGCGTACATGGAATTTTGAACCGGGGGGCGAGTACTGGATCAACCGCTATATCCGGGATTATGGCATCCGTAACACGCAGTAAGCAGTAAGAGGTGCCCTGCCGGAGCGGTAACTCCGCAGGGCCGGACAATCATCAATATCAGAGAGGTATTAACTATGTCAGTCACCGAGTCTAATGCAAAAAAAGCCAAAAAATCCAGTCCCAAAGCGACTGCGCGTAAAGAGGGCGCACAATCAGATGTCCTGGTTACCGCACTGGATAACGCCCCAATCCGTTATACCGCCTGGTCCCGCCTTTTTATCGGGGAACTGAACTGCCGCATCATCCCGCACACGCAGGAAGAAATCAGGGGGTATGCCGACAGTATTCATGCGGTCGGGCAGATCCATAACCTTGTGGTGGTGGAATGTGACGATGGTCGGCTGGAAGTGGTATGTGGCGGCGGCCGGACAAAAGCGATCGGGCTGCTGGTCGGGGAAGGCAAGGTAGACCCTGAAAACGTCTGGATTTCTTATAAAGCGGTGCCGCGTGAACTGGCAAGGGCTGTCTCCCTCACTGAAAATGGCAGACACAAGAAAATGCACCCTGCCGAACAGGTCGCCGGATTCCGCTCACTGGCTGAAGAAGGGAAAACTCCGGCGCAAATCGGTGATTTGCTGGGCTACGGTGTGAAGCACGTCCAGCGCATGCTGAAGCTGGCAGGGCTGGCTCCGGTCATTCTTCAGGCGCTGGCTGAGGACAAAATTACCACAGAACACTGTCAGGCGCTGGCGCTGGAAGATAACACTGACCGTCAGGTGCAGGTCTATGAATCGGCCTGTCGTGAGAGCTGGAACAATAAACCGGAAGTGCGTGTGATCCGTAACCTGATCACCGAAAGTCAGGTTCCCACTCTCAACAACAGCAAATATGCATTTGTCGGGGAAAGCGCATTCTCCGTCGAAGAAATCCGCGCTGACCTGTTCAGCGATGAGCAGGGCGGTTTTGTGGACAGACTGGCGCTTGATACCGCACTGCTGGAAAAACTCCAGGTGGTGGCGGAGTGCCTGAAAGAGGCCGAGGGCTGGGCATGGGCCACCGGACGCATGGAGGCGGTCAGTTATCACGGCGAGGATGCGATGGTCTACCGCATTCAGGATGAACCTGAAGCGGTTTACACGGAGCAGGAACAGCAGCGCCTTGACGAATTACAGGATCTGTACGACGAAAACCAGACTGCCAGCGATGAAACCGACGTGATGGAAGCAGAGATGGCGGTCATCGGGTGCGCGGCGCAGGTCCGGGCGTGGACGCCGGAAATGCGCGCACAGTCTGGTGTGGTGGTGTCATGGCGTCAGGGGGACGTGTATGTCCAGCGCGGCGTGATGTTGCGTGAACCGTCAGAAACGGAAGAAGAACATGCTCAGGTTAAGACATATGAACGTCAGCCTGAACCTGTGGACGAAATCAGCGTTCCCCTGCTGACAAAAATGTGTGCGGAACGGACGCTGGCAGTCCAGGCGGCACTGATGCAGCAGCCGGAAAAATCCGTCGCACTGCTGGCATGGACACTCTGCCTGAACGTGTTCGGCAGCGGCGCGTATAACCGACCCGCGCAGATCTCTCTGGACTGTAAGCATTATTCCCTGACCAATACCGCCCCGTCCGGTAAAGAGGGCGTGGCTTTTCTGGCCCTGATGCAGGAAGGACAACGGCTGGAAGCACTGCTGCCGCAGGGCTGGAAACAGGACTTCACCACCTTTTTTACCCTCAGCACCACAGACCTTACCGCCCTGCTCAGTTTCTGCACGGCATGCAGTCTTGACGGTATGCAGACGCGCGGCACCGGAGGCACCACCCGCAGTCCGCTCGATACGCTGGAAACGGCCCTCGCTTTCCACCTGCGCGACTGGTGGCAGCCGACGAAGGCCGATTTCTTCACTGGCCTTAAAAAACCTCAAATCATCGCCGCGCTGAACGAGGCCGGGCTGACTGGTGCGGCGCGGGACGCGGAGAAGATGAAGAAAGGCGATGCGGCTGAACTGGCAGAAGACAAAATGCGGGACACCCGCTGGGTGCCCGTCTGGATGCGCGCCCCGGATGCAGAAAAAGCCCCGTCTGATGCAGAAAACAACGTATCTGATACCGAAAACGGCAGTGTTGATGCACCCGGTTCGGCTTTTGATGCAAACAGCCACCACACCCTGCCCGATGCAGCCTGATAACGGAGGCCGCCCCTTCGGGGGCGGCAGTAAGGAGATAATTATGCGTAACATTATTACCCCGGACGTACTGAAGACTATGATCCCCCAGGAATATGAAGACTGGCGGGACGGTGGTGAAGATTTACGCCGCGAACTGACTCATGCCGTGATGCGTGATCTGACGTGTCCCGCAGACTGGGACATGAACGGCGAGTACCGAAGCGAGTTTGGCGGTTTCTTCCCGGTACAGATCCGTTTCACGCCATCCCACGGCAATTTCAGCCTCGCGGTATGCAGTCCCGGTGATATCAGCCCGTCCTGGATGGTGGTCTTTATTCCGGTCAGCGGTCGCCCGTTCTCCATTATCAGCACGCTACCAGCCTGGTCGCCGGAGGCCATCACTCATACACTCAGTCTGGTCGCCAGCCTCGATGCTGATGGTTACAGTCAGGCGAGCATTCTTAGTATTCTGGCAATGGAGGGGGCGGCATGATCCACTCATCACACGCCCTTGTCACGCTGAAGCCAGCCCGTCAGGCGGCATTACAGGCCATCATGACGGTAGAAGAGTCCCGCAACCGTGGGGCTCGTCTGCCAGCTCTGCCACATGTGCGCACCTTTTTGCGCGTGCTGACAGGCAGCAGCCGGATTAACACAGCGGTGGCGCAGCGCATTCCCGGTCTGAACTGGGAGCCGAAGAACCGTATGACCAGCCTCAAACAGGTGGAAGAAGCACTCGATCGCCTGATTGCCAGCAAGGGGGAACATTGCCCGCTGCCGTTATCCACGGATGTACAGGCCGAACTGTTCCCGGAGGTGATGCACACGCGCACAGACCGCCGGATGCAGCGCGAGAAAATTGCTTTCACCCGTAAAATGCGCCGGGAGGAAAGGACTCTGGAGCATACCTGGCTGTTGCGACAGAACCTGCTGGGGCAGGCCATGACAGAGCTTAATTTTCAGTCACCGGAAACCGTCAGTACCTGGTACCGGCGCTGGGCTGACGAGTTTGACGCGCGGGAGCTGGAGCGTGGATTCTGGCAATGGCGGACGCGGTTTTCATCGCTGAAGTCGCTGGACTGGCTGCGTGACAGCGGAGAGCCGCTGTACGGCGTCATTCATGAAATCCGGTTTATCGTCAGGGATACCCGGGAACATGTGCGGCAGGCTGAACGCTGGCTGGTTCCGAACAAGCTGACGGACCGGAGCCGGGGATGAAGTGGCGCTATTCACTCAGATGGAAGTTACCGCGCACGCCGTGTCCGGGTCCGCATGAACTGGTATCTGAAGTCGTGGAGGCCGGTCAGCAGGCGCCCGAATCCGTGATGTCGCGATGGGTGGCTGGCGCAGGATATGCGGTATGCGTGGATTTTCTGGATGAGAGACAGGTCAGACGCTGGAGCGATGAACGGAAAGCCGCCGCCCGCAGGCGAAATCTGGAACGCCGTGTAAACCGTATTGCGCCGTTGTTTGCCGATGAACTCATCGAGCGCGAACTGGAGACCCGCCCGGATTATTTTCGCGGAAAATCAGCGCGATAATGCAGCATACCTGGTCAGTCGGTGTCGGGGTGCGGTATAATGGCGGTGGCGCTTGAGGCTTTCTGCCTCATGACGTGAAGGTGGTTTGTTGCCGTGTTGTGTGGCAGAAAGCAGAAAGCCCCGTAGTTAATTTTCATTAACCCACGAGGCCACCTGTATGCCTAGACAACATCAGGATAGCCTCTTAGATGCCGCAAGGCAAGGAGAAGAAGGCCATGAAACTGCCACGAAGTACCCTGATCTGGTGTGTATTAATAGTGTGTCTCACACTGCTGATATTCACTTACCTGACCCGGAAATCGCTATGCGAAATACGGTACAGGGACACGAACAGGGAGGTGGCGGCTTTTATGGCTTACGAATCCGCTAAGTAGCTAACCCCGGCGGGGGGTAACCCCCGCCATTGAGGGGCTGATGATGTCTGACATGCCTGAAGCGCCTTTATGAAGGGATTGCCGGTTCGCTGGCAGTCCCTTTTTCCTCCTCTGGTGCGACCGCATGCATAAACAACCAGGAAGGAAGGTTCCCTTCGGGAACGGGGCAGGGCGGCAGCGCCTGTGGCGCGCCCGCTCTCTTCCCTCTTACGGTAACCCTTCTCTGTTCTCCGGTGCCGTAAATGGATATCGGTCATTTTTCTGATATGAGTCCCGGTATCGATATTCCTGTCCATTCTGCCATTACCGACAGAATTCCGGTTTCAGGATATCCGGGCGACTTCCCTGGCGGGAACCGGGGCTGTCATGCTCCGCACCGAGCCAGCTGCGCTGTCTCTGCCCGGCCCCTACGGGGCAGCGGGTTTCCATCCCAGGCTGTCGCAACTACCACACCCCGCTTGCTGCATCCGTAAACGGATGCGCCGCTTTCACCATGCCGGCGATAAATCTGCCGACACTCTGATGGCGCCACGCCGTTCCGCCGTGTCGGATGTGTTCATTCTCACTCCTTCCACTGGTGAGTCATCTCTCGTCCGTTCCCCCGGCGGAGGGCTGGTCGTAGCACCGTCGCGTCGTCATTCAAGGGGTGTAATGAACTCCGCCAAAACTTTTTGCCTGGGGCCGCAAAAACTTTTGTCTCCGCCCCTTTTCTTCCTCCTTACGCCGTTGCTCCTTTGCCCTTTGCCGCCAGGGAACTCACCGAGAGATGGATTAACCACCAGACAAGAGGAAAAGTAGAATGAACACACACAACTTCAACGTCAAAACCGCCACCAAAGAATCTTCCGAAAGATGGGAAATATCATGCCCGGAACCAATTGCAGCAAAGGTACTGACATTCCACGGACAAAATGCCAGCTATGCATTTAATGTCCTGGCTGATTTGAAAGCCTCCGGTGCTTCATATACGCGACGGAATATTATTGCAGATATGTTCCGCCGTTTAGGTGTTAATTAATCCGCCGAAGGAGAATAGTTATGACAGCTAAAAAAAAGACCCTGCGTACTGATTGCTTTGTGCGCAATATTCATTCCCGTAATCCATTTGATGTTATTCGCGCGGACGTAGTGCTGGCTCGTATGGAAAAGCAGGCTAATCGTGGGTGTGGTCTGTACTACGAGATTTATAATTCCAGACTGTTGAGTATGGCCATGCATTACCTGGCTGAATTGCCGTTAAAAGACCGCCCGGTATTCATCGGTGCGGCCGCGAAAAGGGGGTATATGCTGACAATGGCTGAAGAAGAACGTGCATATGAGGAGTGTGCCGACCTGATGAGTGAACTGGAAGAAGATTACTGAAATATGAAATAAACAGCCCTGCAAAAAAAGGGTGGAGATTAAAATGGAAGTTTTATTTTTTGATAATGATACTGTTTCAGTCGGTGATGTGTTCACATTATCATGGGGTTATGAATAAATTAATGTTACCTTTTACCAGGTAATATCCACTTATGGTAAAAAATGTCAGTGTCCGCGAAATTCGCGAGGACACTCAACTCACTGAGTCAATGGCATGATATAAAACACCTGCCATTGATAATTTTACAGGCGAATCCCTGAAGCGCCAGGTTAAAGATTGTCTGGACAATTTCACCATAAAAATAGAAGGTTTTGAAAACGCATATAAAACAGATCCAGAAAAACATCGTGCTTTTTCTTACTCTTTATTTCATCTCGGAGGGGATCTCGCTCACCATTCATCACATCAATAAATCAGGGTTTAAAAATGGAAAGAGAATTTAGCGCACTGGCCTCTTTGAAACGGAATATTAAATTCTGGTTCGAAGGTTGTAGGTGCAATAAAGAGCAGGTAATCAGAAATATCGACAGTTGGTTTGATTTCGCCTATGCACCAGGCGAACAACAAGCGGCAAAAGAGGAGATGATCGAAAAACTGAGAAATGAATAAATATTTTTGGAACTGGATGGAGTCAGATTGCGCGAACAATCTGACTCCGTTGACAACGATCACTATGAGGGTGTCCATATGTCAACGATGGAAATTGTAATTCTGGCAAGAAAAATTGTAAAGCATGAAACGGTTTTAATGCCCCGGTTGACTCCGTGGGAGCTGGGCGAATTGGGGTGGCGGTTAAACAATCCTGGTGAAGATCTGCTGTAGAAGGGAGCTTTATGACAAAGCGGGATTTTATAAATCTGGTCTACAGGGAAAAGCAATCCGGTGGTGTAAGATTTAACGTTGTTTTGGTTCAAAACGAGGGATTACTTTTCTGGACGAATGGCCACGGCGAAAGATGCCATCATGTTTTGTTTAAACTCAGGGCAAACCAGGATCAGGGAATGTTAAGGCATAAAGTTAAAAAATATCGGCGATGGTTAACACTATCAAATTAATCCACAAACCGCTCTATTGAGCGGTTTTTTTTGCTGATAACTATTCTGTATTTCCTGGCAATCACTCCGTGCCGGAGCCGTTCGCCAGCGCAGGTAAAATGAATACCATCATATTTCCTCTGGCATTAATATCTTCTCAGAACGATTTTCAGAAGGGTAATCCAGTCTTGGTTTTTTTCTCTGGAATGAGAGATAAATGTCATATGACGTCACTCATGCGCCGTGAGCTGCATATTTTTACGAGGTTGCCAGGGCGGAACCTGATATTTCATCAGGACACAAAGATTATCCAGTTTTCGCCGTCTCTTTTTATATACTTCATCACACCCCACGCAGAAATAAAATTTCTGCAAGATTGTTATTTTTCAATTGGTTACATGATTTGGCTATGATTTCTGTTTGTTTGTCGTGCAATTCGGGGAATCCAATTGGATTCTGTCTGTATTCGTAGCAGACTATTTATTACATTTCAATTAGTTAATATTGCTTTAAGCATTTATGGATTCGTATCAGACTCCAGAAATGTAGTGAAATATGCTACATATAGCCTTTATGCATCAATGAACGCAGCAATTTATAAAGCTGAAAAACAGGTTGTGTAGAGAGTGCGGATTAATTTATATTCAACGACTCTAATAGGATTCATACATAAGGACAACTAAATGCCAAAAATACAGAGCTATGTTTCTTCTACGGTATACAGAAAAATGAGCGACATTATAGATAATTTGCTCAAAGACGGGGCAGAACGTCACGAAGCAAACATATCGGCTTTGGCTGCTAAGTTGATAGACATGGGGATGATTCTCTATGAGCTACAGAATAAAGAGAGTGAGCCAGTTGCGAATGATGGTGAGCAAGATGGCGATAATGCAACTTTAGTGATAGAGACGCTTAAACGAGCCATGAAAGCTGAAATGTATTCAAGGTTAACCCTGCAACTCACTCTTGATGAAAACCTTAAAAACAAGGTTGGTAGCTATGACGACATAAAGCAAAGCATAGAAACACAGGTAGACTCGGCTGTAAATGGTGTCTGAGTCAGAGGGCATATCACTCTTTAAATTACGTTAACCTCCAGAAATGAAAACCCTGATGATGGTTGCATCAGCAGGGTTGAAAGAGATGGTTTGTGATGTTTATTATCCAACTGTACAACAAATGTTTACCTTTATTTAACTATCAATAGCACTACATTTTCCTTTGATTCCTCAAGCTGCGCTGAGCTGTCGCTTTAGTTTATTGCCTGTTCAAAAAAGATACAGCAAAATAGTGTCTGTAACTTAAGTTAAATATATATTATCTGTTCCTGGCCTTCCCTAACTTATTGATTTTGATCGGATTATCTGTCTGATATTTAATATCTTTCTGAATGTTCATTTTTTGTCTATTTTTCGACATAAAGATCTGGATTTTGCATGTGATACGATCTTATGTTTTGCTGATAACCGTTGAAAGTAGCTAATAATTCTGACTATTCCTATATTCATAGAAATAAATAACTGTTTTTGGTGTCAAAAGTAAACGTAAGATCTGCTAGTTGTGTTGATTATAGTGTTAAATGTTGGCATCATTTGTTTTGTACATCATTGGTTAACTCTTTCTTTAAATATTCTTCGGGGTCATCCGAGTTGAAAGAGCGCGTGAAAGGAAACATGATGAAATGGTATGTACTGGCTTTTACACCCACTCGTTTTAAATCAGTATTTTCCTTTCTGGACTACCTGAACGTTTCATGGTTTTGTCCAATGGAAACTGTTGACTATCGTAGGCCGGATAAAGTCATAGGTTACAGAAAGAAAGATCGCCCCCTCTTCCCTGGTTATCTTTTCATAAAAACAGATTTCGAATGTGTTCACCCTACTAATGTTACTGCGCATCAGTACATTATGCGGTTTATTTCATTCGGCGCTGAGCCTGTTCCTGTTCCTGATAAGATGATCATGGAGCTGATGGAACTGAAAAATGTATCGGAAGTATCAAGAGGTGTGAGATCTATTGATCATGATTTTGCAGCAATACTGTTAATGGACGAACCTCAGAAAAGGAGTATCGCCTTGCTTAACTATATTGCTGAGAAATTTCAGTGTTGCACTTCCTGATAATGAGGAGGAACTATGACGGCAAGAACCGTCGATAAGTCGAAAGGCACAAGTATCAGCATCAGAAGAAGTCTTTATGAAAAAGTGTTTTCTGTTGTTTCAGAGATAAATTTCAAATGTGGTATGTTTCTTGGGCGAGGTATTCAGCAGTCTGATATTTTTGAATGCCTCGCCCTTCGTTTTACCTCCAGATTAATGGGGCTGACTGAGCTTAATCTTAATCATCAGTTAAGAGACCGAAGTAATCCTGGTGTTCGTAAAACAACTGTTTATTTAAATGCTAAAACCTCTTTAGCCCTGGATAACCTTGTTTCTGCGATAAACGGAATATTAAACAAAAAAGATGTGTATGTAACAAAGGCTGATATTCTCGAACTTCTTATTATTCAGTGTCTGGATGATGTACTGAGCTATTTTTTCTCAATGGCTAATGATAGTAATAAATCGAGCGATAACAAAAACGCCTGAAAGTATGTACCCTGAACCCATTAAATTTATTCTCCGTTAAGCGCGGTTAAATTCCGCGCTTTCTTCTAAAAAACATGATTCTGGTGTGAATGGTCACATCAGAACAATGTTCTTTTATTAAGGGATAAATCAATGAAAGCAGAAGTTATCAATAACGAAGGTTTTTACATGGAATCTGATTCTCACTCTCAGGCTTCCAGACATTCATTTTTTGTTTTCTCCATTATCCTTGTGGTACTGGCGACAACATTATTCTTTGTAACAGGTAGTACGTGTAATGCGGAGGACTTGCTTAAATCTGGTGATCAGACAGTGACGGATACTGTAGGTAAGGATTCGTCGGTTATTCGCTGGATGCTGATTCTGGAAATCCTGGCTGCAATTCTTCTCTACGTCCTTACTCGTAACATTCGGGTGTTAGGCGGGATCATTGCTCTTTCCATCTTTATTAACATTGCTTACGTTATCGTGGGATAAAGGTGACTGAATGGAAAACGATAAAGATCATCTTAAGTATCGTTTTCCTAAGACCCTGGACGTCGAAACAAAAATCATCTTTTTCTCTATAGATGAATGTATTCTGGCGTTATCCCCACCGTTAATCGCATTTATATTTTTTAATGCCATAACCGTGGGGATGATTATAGGTGCTATCTTATATATATGGATTAAACATCTGAAAAAAGGCAAGGGCAGTCGCTGGCTTTATAGCTGGCTTTACTGGCACATGCCTGATTTTGTTTTTTCCTTTTATAAGGTTGTACCTCCATCCAGTCTTAGGAAGTGGCTATGAAATTGAAAGCATCGCCCAATGAATCAAAAGTATATGCCTGGATAATTTCAGGTCTGGTTTTCTTTCTTATGATTGCGTTATTTTCAATCGCGCAATTAGCTATTACTAACAGCAAAATTCTCAATAAAAAGGAGAAAATTATCATTCCTATGGCGTTCAATTCCCCGTTTATTATCTCTGAGGAGACAATGAGCGCCACGTATATCCAGCAGATTGCAACTTCCTTTCTCCCTATGCGGTTAAACGTTACGCCTGAGAATGTTGACCGTAACCATGAATTTTTACTTGGCTGGGTACAACCCGCAGCACGGCCAGAAATGAAAGTGCTGCTTGATAAGGAAGCCGAACAAATCAAGGCGAATGCCGTTTCATCCTCATTTACGCCATCCAGTTTCAGGGTATACCCCAAAGAACTGATCGTGGATATATCCGGCGAGCTTATAACCTGGATTGGAAGCAGTAGCCCAATAGCGGAACCGCGAGTGTACCGGCTTGAGCTTGATGCTGCCGATGGGGTGCTTTACCTCAAATCCTTTGCAGAGGTGAAAAAGAAAAAATGAATATGAGTAATAAAAACAGGTGGCGGCTGATTGCCGCCCTTCCGGTGCTGGTTTCGCTGGGGGGAACGGCAGCAGGTTTAAGCGGGAAAAGCGGGGATACATTTAATATTTCCCTTAGCCGTGAAAACCCTAATCTTATATCGGTAAAAGGGGACAAGATAACCGGCCTTACTAATCTGGGCGGAACATTACTGGATCAGGAAAAAATTGGTAATGGTGCGCTGACCCTGCTCGCCAGTGGTGAAAAGCCGTTTACCCTGGTACTGGAAACCAAAAGCGGTAACAGCTATCTGGTTAACGTGACGCCACGTAATGGTATGGGGGCATCTTATACCATTCACGGAACAGAGCCGGTAAGTCTGAAAAATGTAATTAAGTGGGAAAAACAGACCCCGTATGAGTCTTTAATTGTCGATATCAATTCTGCAATGGCTAACGGTAAAGAGCCACCTAATTACACCCTTATTAACACTAAACCCACGCAGGTGAGCTGGCCTGGTATTCCCGCAACGCTTGAGCGAACGGCGCTTTATAGCGGCGGGAATCTCAGCATCGAGCGCTACACAATCACTAACCCCCTTCATTATTCGCTGGCCTTACGTGAAAGCGATTTTGAAGGGGGAGGTGTGCGCAGCGTAATGTTCCTTCCTAAAGCCTCCAGCCTCGTTGCCGGTGGACGTATGGAGGCGATTATTGTTCGTGATGTGAGGAACGAGCCTTGAAAAATATCAATCTTGTCACGAAGCGGCGACAGAACGCCATTTTCCTGGGGGTTGCGCTGGCGCTGGGGGGGACGGCCTTAGCCGGGATGTTAGCTTACGACCACTTTAAAACGCCGAAAAAATCCGCGCCGGTTACACAACCTGCGCCGGATCTTACGGGTGTTGTGGATACAAACTTTACCGGCAAGGTACAGACCGCCGCCATTGAGGAAGCGCAAAAACTCAACAAAATGACCACTCAGCGGATGAATGAGATAAACAACCGTCTGGATGCTCTCAACCGTGAAAACGAAGATCTGAAAAAACAGCTTATTTCTGTCCAGCAGAACCGGGATCAGGAGCGTAATAAGGGAACCAGCGCTGACAGCCCTCCGGCACCTAACCTTCCGGCTTCTGCCCCTGATGTTCAGCCAGGTAATTACCGCCCTGATTCATATAATGTGCGACAGCCTGGCTATCAGAATCAGCCTGACGAACTGCGCATTGTCGATAACCGCAGCGCGGTATTAAGCAGGAAAACGTTTGATTATACGAAAGGCGAGGATGAGGATGCCCCCCGCTTCAAGTTTCCTTATGTGCCTTCCGGGAGTTTTTCTCCGTCGAAAATCATTGAAGGCGCCGACGCTAACGCCAGCGTGACCGGGCAGAATGACACCGCGCCGATGTTACTGCGGATTACCGGCCTTACTCAGTTACCCAATGATAAAACGCTGGATCTTACGGGGTGTTTTGTATCCCTAAAGGTTTATGGCGATGTCTCAAGTGAAAGGGGGGAGGTCAGAACCCGGAAAATCAGTTGCATCATTGACGGTGAGACAATTGATCAGGAAGTAAAAGGGCATGTGTCGTTCAGAGGGAAAAACGGCATCAAAGGGGAAGTCGTTATGCGCAACGGCGAGATCCTGGGCTGGGCGTGGGGAGCCGGGTTTGTTAACGGTTTAGGCGGTGGACTCCAGCAGATGGGGCAAACTCAGGTGGGAATGGGGGCAACGGCCACACCAGGCTTTGGTGATGTCTTTAAGAGCGGTATGGGCGGCGGCGCTTCCAAAGCGGCTAATACGCTCAGCGATTATTACATTAAGCGTGCCGAGCAGTATCACCCGATTATTCCCATTGGCGCGGGGAATGAGGTGGAGCTGGTTTTCAATGATGGATTCCAGCTCAAAACGCTTTCTGAACTGGCGAAAGAAGTTGCACAAAAAAGAGATCGCGGTGACGGCGGAAACCGTATAGGTGAAGCCGTAAACCAGACCGCTTATCAGACTCAGGCCGAAGCGAAGAATGCCACTGAGTTAGCGAAATACAAAATTGGTGACATGCTCACTCAGGAAGATTTTAAACGAGCCGCGTCCCAACTCCCTTCTGATAATTAAGGTATTACCATGAAACTGAAACCACTGTTTGCACTGGTGGGCGTGGCGCTGCTCGCCGGTTGTTCAGGAAGTAAATCAACGTTTGACTGTGATGTTACGGCCAGCGATGTTTGCATGACGATTAGCCAGGCAAATGAGCAAGCGAAGCTGAAAACACAGGAAAAGCAGAGCGGGGGTGCGAGGTCATTGCCAGAGGTGGCTAAACCATCCCCGAAGCTCATTTCACCTCCGAATATTTCCGGTACTAAAGTGATTACCCCGGCACCCGTAAAATCCGATCAGCGTGTTTCTGGTGTGGTTAAAACACCGCTGACCAGTCCTGTTTATTCTTCCCCTCTTAAACCAGCGGAAAAGCCCGTCAGGGCAGCAGAGCGAACCGGGAAGATTTGGGTCGCGCCGTGGATTGATTCAGACGGCGCTTATCATTCTGACAGCATGATTTCGATTGTTGTTCAGCCTGGAGAGTGGCACTAATGACTATCATTAACGCGACCATGAAAGCGGTAAAATCCCTGATTACGCCCAACGGGGCAAGAGCGGCCAATGATGCGCTGGCAGAGATGAGCTATCCGCAAGTGGCCAGTTTACTTCCTTACCGGTTGTACGATGAGGAGTTCGGGATATTCATCAACAAAAAAACGATTGGTTTTGTGCTGAAAGCTCCCCCGCTTATCGGGGGGAATGAGGCCATCGTTGACAGCCTTAATGACCTGATAAAAACGAAAATCCCGCGCAACAGTACACTGACGGTACACCTCAAATCGTCCCCCATCGTGGGGGATATTCTTGATTACGGGTTGCAGGATTTCAGCTGGACGGGGAAGGAAGCCGATAAGTTTAACCGTATCACAAGGGCGTATTACCAGAACGCCGCAGTAAAAGGCTTTAAAACCCCGTCAGGGTTGCCCGTTACGCTGAGAAACTATGAACTCTATTTCAGCTATACGGAACCCAAAAAAGGCGATCCTGAAGCAACAAAAATCAAGTTCAAGCACATTCAGGAGACAATCAGCGCTTCACTTAAAGGCGCTTATCTGCATGTTGAACCGGTGGATGGTGACGGGCTGTTAAACATGGTGCATAACCTCATCAACCATCGCCCCGGAGAAATATTTAAGGAGAAAATCAGCTATAACCCGCTGGAAGATATCAACTATCAGTGTGTTGAGCCTGGTATTGAATTTGATATTTACCCTGATGAGATTAAATACTCACTTCCTAATCCGGCCGGGGGACGTCAACGGTGCCGACTTACCAACTTTATGCTGGATAAGAATCCAGAAATGTTCAGGTTGTGGCAAAGCGGTGACAATATCAGCAACCTGTTAAACCCGGCTAATTCCATTCCTGATCCGTTTGTCATGACATTTATCATTGAAACGGAAGAACAGGCGGCAAAGCAGAACGAAGCAACGCGCAAGTTTCTCAATAAAGACAAGCTGGCCAACTCCACAATGGCCAAGATACTGCCGTCAATCCGGCAGGAGCGTGACGAGTGGGAAGATATTCGCTCCCGACTCCTTAGCGGAGAGAGCGCTCTTGTTAAATTTCACTACAGCATCACGCTCTTTACGGAAGATAACGATCACGCAATATTGACCGCCGAGCAGCGGCTAATCAATACCTACAAAAAAAACGGGATAGACCTTGTAAAACCAGAATTCAAGATGTTACGCAACTGGATGGGAATATTGCCGTTTATGGCCGGAGAAGGACTCTGGCAGGATCTGAAAATAGACGGAGCCTGTCGTCGTTCTGAAAGTATCCAGGCCGTTAACCTTATGCCGGTGGTTGCAGATAATCGCCTGTGCGAAAAAGGGCTGTTGGCGCCGAGTTACCGCAATCAAATCGCTTTTATTGATGTGTTTGGTGATGGTATGGGAAACACCAACTCAAATATGGCGGTCAGCGGTACATCCGGCGCAGGTAAAACCGGCCTTGTCCAGCCAGTTCTTCGTAGTGTGCTGGATAGCGGGGGGCTGGTGTGGGTGTTCGATATGGGGGATGGGTATAAGTCGTTCTGTGACAACATGGGCGGCACCTACATCGATGCTTCTCAGGTGTCATTTAACCCCTTTGCGAATGTGACCAATATTATTGAGAGCGGTGAGCGTATACGCGATCTCATGGGCGTGCTGGCCTCGCCTGATGGCAATCTGGATGAGGTACATGACGCACTTTTACTTTCAGCCGTTGAAAGTGCGTGGAATGAGAAGAAGAACGAGGCGCTTATTGATGATGTTGTCGCTGTTCTTGCCCAGGATGTTGAGCGTTATCGCCAGGAGGGAGCACATACACTCGCTTCCCGGCTGGATGAAATGATCGTCCTGCTGGGGAAATACTGTAGCGGTGGTCTGTACGGTGAGTATTTCAACAGTAAAAAGCCGTCTCTCTCAGATGAAGCCCGACTAATCGTGCTCGAAATGGGGAGTTTAGGGAAGCGGCCGGATCTTCTGGTGGCGGTGATGTTCTCATTAATTCTCTACATTGAGGATAAAATGTACCACTCGCCCCGGACGCTCAAAAAGGTATGCGCGATAGATGAAGGGTGGAAACTGCTTAACTTTCAGAATAAGAAGGTTGGCCAGTTCATCGAGACGGGTTACAGAACGGTTCGCCGTCACCGTGGCGCATTTATTACTATCAGCCAGAACATTAAGGACTTTGACAGTGTTGATGCATCGAGCGCCGCAAAAGCAGCCTGGGGGAACTCTGCGTTTAAGATTGTGGCTAAACAGGATGCCTCAGAATTTAAAGCCTATTGTGAGCGTAACCCGTCTCAGTTCAACGAGTATGAAAAAGCGATTATTGGCAGGTTTGGTGATGCTAAAGATCAGTGGTTCAGCTCATTTATGCTTCGAATAAATGATACCTGTTCCTTCCACCGGCTTTTCGTTGATCCACTTTCCCGCGCAATGTACAGCTCCAAAGGTGAAGATTTCCAGTTTATAGAGGAGAAACGTAAACAGGGCTGGCATATTCATGATTCCGTTTATGCCCTTGCTCACCGTAACTTCCCACAGGAAATGGCTGAACTGGAGGAATGGGCGAATCGCTTCGATCTGGCCGCATGACGCCATAAAGAGGACGTATGAGAGAGGCTTTCAAGTGCGTTCTGTATGTGCTCGCCATTATTTTTATATTTACTCTCGTATGTATGGCGGGCATATATTTTATTCGCTTTTTTATTGTTTTTATTATTCATATCTGAATAAACAGGAATGATATATGGAAAAGAAATCAAAGTTCTCCTTTATGAGCCTGAGTGACTGGCTGGCGGGGGTACAAATTATCATTTTTATCGGTGGCCTTTTTTTATTAGCGTGGATTGTTAAACAACAATCCAGTATTGATTATTTTGATATGCGCGGAACGGTTGATACTTTTACATTGCAGACAGCAGATAAAAATCTCAGCGATCAGGATAAACAGAAAATGATTGAGCGCTTTAATGATGCACTTGATCAGTCGTTAACTCAGTGGGCTGAGAGTACCGGTAAACCCATTTATGTAAAAGCCGCTGTAGTAAAAGGCGGGAACGATATAACGGCTGACATCCAGGCTGATATCGCACGGCGTATGAGGACTCAGTGATGAAAAGGCGGCGCACACTTTGCGCCTTTCTTATGCTTGTAGCGGCCACCGCCGCCACAGGCAAAGAGTTAGGCACATGGGGCGACCTGTACCCCATACATGAGCAAAGCATGTTAGATTTTATTCACGATCGGCTGACTCAGATGGAGCAAAGCGGCGAGCTGGGGAAGTTGCAGGAGGAAACTAAAAAACGTGTTATCGCCTCAACGCTGAGACCTAAACCCACGCCGAATATACGCACAGCCACCAAATCACATACTTTCACTTTTGACCCTTCTATTGTGGTGGAAAACGATATAGCCGACCACAAGGGACGGGTTTTCGCGCACAAAGGGCAGAGGGTTAACCCTGCTGATAATTTCCCGTTCCCCTATGAGATTTTCTTTGTGGACGGCGACAACGCGCGGCAAATGGCATGGGTGAAAAAACAAAACACCGGTGTTAAGCGAAAAATAGTGATGCTGGTAAATGGAAATATTAACGAGGCCGGTAAGGAGCTGGGCGAGGCGGTTTATTTTGATCAGAACAGCGCATTCACAAAGCGTTTTCATATTGAAGAGATCCCCGCGCGGGTGACGCTGGCGACGGGGGGAAGATTGCTTCGTGTGGATGTGTACGACCTGAGAGGGGAGACACCATGAGAAATAGCCTGTTTCTGTTGGTGCTGGCATGTCTGTTTTTCAATGCACCGAAAGCGGAGGCAAGCGCGGCAAATTGCCAGGGGCGTTTTGTTAACCCGATTACGGATGTGTGCTGGTCTTGTATGTTCCCGATGACAATGGGATCTATCCCCCTGGTGCAGGGAACGATGAGAGACACCCCGAACCCGGCCAGCCCTATACAGATTTGCCCTATGGGTATTTTTTATCGTGTCGGTCTGGCGATTGGATTCTGGGAACCGATGGCGCTTACTGATGTAACCCGATCACCATTTTGCATGGCCAGCATGGGCGGTTTTACTGTTGATGTCAGCGGCGCGCGTGGCGATGGTGTTGGCGATCAGGTCAATCATGAGGTGCCGGAAGTTTTCTATCATGTTCACTGGTACAAATACCCGGTTCTTTTCTGGCTGAATATTCTTACTTCGGTGGGATGTATGCAAACAGGAGATATGGATATTGGTTATCTTTCAGAACTTGATCCGACCTGGAATGATGATGTGTTAGCCGCCTGGCTTACGCCTGAACAATCGCTTTTTGGTAATGTCCTTGCGCAGATGGCCTGTGCCGCTGATGCGGTGGCGAGTACCGTTTACCCGCTTGAACCACTTTTCTGGTGCGCCGGTGCGCATGGGTCTATTTATCCCCTTACCGGTAGTAATAACAACCAGTACACGCCGTTACAAATGACCGCGCTGATGAGTGAGAGAATGCTGTTTAAACTCCACCGGCAGGGGATGGTGTGGAACTCGATCGGCGCTGATGTGGCCGTATGTCATCAATATCCTTCGCCTATCGTGCCTAAAACGCGCTGGCGTTACCAACAGACGATAATGATCCCTGATGTGATTAAAGGCCATCCTTTCGGGGCTTCCACGATTACCTGGGAAATGGGGCATATCACCCCCGCTGATACATACAGTTACGGTCTGCTACTCTGGCGAAAGCGAAATTGCGTCTATCTGTAATTCGCTGACCACAATGTAAATAAATTCTGTTCATTTTTTCAGTCAGTTATCTATCTATCCCTAAACTGAGGTCTCTATGAAAAGAGCAACGATTGCGCTTTTTGCGTGGTTTTTTGCCGTGGCCGCTGCACTGGCTAATGCACCTCTCAGCGATGAGGATGCGGCTTATCTTTCCTCACTGCCAGACCAGTTAAGCCAGCAAGCTACAACGGCGGTTGACCCCCTACAGGGGGTTAAGATTAACGATGCCATGACGCAGGAAAACGCCGATTTTATCCGTCAGACGCAGCAGCGTGTTGAAGAATACAAAAAACAGGAAACACCGGCGTTCCTGAAGGAATTGCAGAAGCGGCAACCGTTCCCGCAGGGAATGGAGCCGGACGCGGAATTTATGCAAAAACTGACTGACCGCCAGCGTCAGGCTATGGAGCAGATCGAACAACGCGGGAAAGGTAAACAGCAGCCGCAGAGTGAGGCGTATTACTTCCTTTCTTTCTCCATCCCGGACGAACCCATTAAGCGCATGATCTCCCAGGCCAGCCACTACAAAATCCCGGCCACGGTGAGAGGTCTGATTGAGAACAACATGGAAAAGACCACCGCGAAAATGTTTGAGCTGGTTAAGGATAACAATCAGGGGGGCGTGGCGATCGATCCAGAACCGTTTAAGCGTTTCCATATTGACGCTGTTCCCGCGCTGGTTGTTCAGTGTGGTCAGAAATTCGATGTGGTTTACGGTGATATCAGTCTGAACGGGCTGTTACGTGAAGTGAAAGAGGGCGGCGATTGCTCAGATGTCGCCAGGCGTATTCTGAGAGGCGCGGATAAAGATGAATAAAATACGATATCTACCCCTTTTTCTGGTTTCCGCAGCGCTCTCAGCAAGTGCCAGCGACAGTGACAATTTTACTTCTGGCGTTGAATTTGCGAAGGGTAACAAAGGCACAGTAGAGGGGCAATTCAATAAAGCCGGTAACAACATTAATGACTTTGTGCCAGAGGCAGACGCTAATGGCGCACAAAAGAAATACGGCGAATATTATGGCGGGGTGGACAGTTCCGGCAGCGATATGAATGCGCCCGGACTGGAGCAGTTTAATACCACGCAATGGGGGCTTGCGATACAGGAACATAAACGTAATGCACCGAATATGCCTGGTGTGAGACCGGATGATGATTTTTTAAATAATGGCAAAGATGCTATTAATAATGCTGAAAAAACCTTCGACCCCCAATTATGTAAGGATGTCAGCTACGATAAAGTCACCACAATTAAACATGAATGTGAACGCGATTTAAGCGTAATGACAACGTGTGTGGTATCGAAAATCATTAAATGGTCAGGTGGCCAGGGGGTAGTTAAACCACTGACATTAAGTTCCAGAGAGAACCGTACTGCGTCGGGTGACTTACTTCCGATAACAGGTTCGTCGGGGAACTATACGATGACCTATCGTTGGGTAATGGCGAAAGACGGCTACCTTAGCGGTGGTAAAGTCACTTATGGTGGACACGAGACGTACTGGCAAGGGATTACACTTAGTTTTTCTGGATGGGTGAACATACCCTCTACGTTTGTAAAAGCCGGGCAGGAAATAACACTCACCGCTAATGCAAAAGGCTGGGGGATTTTGCCTCATAACTACCTGGATTACACCACCCGTACTTATCCTCACGGTGAATTTGTCGATATAACGTATAACTTCCAGGAACAAACGGTGAAAGGTGAAATTCAGGAAGTCAATTCATGTGATCAGGGAAAATAAAATATGCTCAGAATACTATTTCTGTTTGTCATGGCTATTTGTTTTCAGGTAAATGCCGCAGATTTAGGGACTCCGGTCAAGAGAGAATGTATAGAACCAGGGGGAACGAAAACAGAAACCTATCAGGGTGTGACCCAGACTTTCACTGCCAGCTGCTGGAAAGAGGTGCTCTATTACGAAATCCAGAAAGAAAATAACGGAACATGTAAGGCGTATATAAACGATAAATCCTGTACGCGGATCAGTTCTCAATGTAATGACCTGATCAATGGTATTTGTTACTCACAAAAAGAAGTTTATCAGTGTCAGAGTAAATCCACCGGTAATGGCCAGATTTGTGGCGGGGAGCTTTTTTGTAAGGACGGAACCTGCATGGAAACGAAAGAGGATAAAAACAACCGTTTCGCAGAAGCTGTTTCCGCACTGGCGGCGCTGGCCGCAGCGGGTGAGGATGCAAAAGGCGATTCAATGAATGTGCGGGTTTTTACCGGCAAACCGCAGTCATGCCGCAAAGCTATGGCCGGTTTTAAAAATTGCTGCCAGTCAGGTGGCTGGGGCGAGGATATCGGTCTCGCGCACTGTAGCGATGAAGAGAAAGCGTTAGGTAAGGCAAGGGAGAAGGGAATAACGGTCAAGGTCGGTACATATTGCGGGACAGAGGTATTAGGTGCCTGTGTGCAGCAGAAAACCGGCTATTGCGTCTTTGAGTCCAAACTCTCAAAAATTGTGCAGGAGCAGGGGCGAAAAGGTCAGCTGGGGATTAGCTTTGGTAGCGGTAAAAGCCCGGACTGCCGGGGAATAACTGTGGATGAGCTGGGGAAACTGCACTTTGATAACATGGACTGGTCGTCCTTTTTTGACGATCTGGCCAGACAATCCAACGTTCCCCAGGATCAGCAACTGTTAGATCGCGTCAACAACAGCATGGCGGGATTCAAAAACACCGCCGATCCGAACATCAATACTAACCCGACCACACCGATTAAATAACCCCGGGACTTACCATGCAGACCGTGAAAAAAGTGTTACTGGTGGCTCTGATGGCCATCAGCGTGACGGGGTACGCGCAAAACGAACCCCGGCCGGAAAAGGAGCAGGAAAGAGGGTGGCACTGGTATGAAGTGAAGCCGCCAGAAGAACCCGAACACGAACCAGAACCGACGCCGCCCCCGGAAAAAGTATGGCGCGAAGAAAACGCAACCGAGTTCAGAAAGACGTTTCAGAAAGCCTATGAAAAGGCACTGGATAAAGCCCTGATGTTTCCGACAGCGGAGAACTTTGCCGAGTACAAACGTTTGCAGGATTTCATTGTGAATAAATCAACGCGATTTGCACAGAGCAGCCGTGAGGCATATCTCCGGTTCCCGGAACTGGACTATAACCTGCAATACAGCAACGCTAACGCCACCGCGCCTATTTACTACAAAGAGCAGCGTCGCAAAGAGCAGGAAGCGATAACAGAACTCACCAGAACGAACGGGCTGTTTTTCTTCTACCAGGGGAAAAACCCCATTGATGTGGGGATGGCCTACGTCGTTAAGGCGTTTGCCGAAAACTACAAACTCAAGGTGCTGATGATTTCAGTGGATGGCGAGATCCCCTCTGATTTACCTGAATCACTCACCGATACGGGACAGGCCGCGAATATGAATGTCCATCATTTCCCGGCGCTTTTCCTTGTTAATCCGAAAGAGAAAAGCTATCGCCCCGTTTCTTACGGATTCCGGGCGCAGGATGCGCTGGCCGCGCAATTCCGTTTAATCGCGACAGACTTCGAACCTGATTTCTAAAAGGCACCCAACTGATGAAACTGAAAACTCTGAGCGCCCTTACGGGCGCTCTATTGTGCTTTGCCACAGCCATGCAATCCGTTTCCGCGTCAGTCAATTCCTCTGTCATTGATGAGGTGCGCGAGCTGGAGAAACTCAAAATGAAACCGGCACCTGCCGAAACTGCCGCGAAAAAAGCACTCTTACCGCTCAGTAATGGCCAGCAGATTGACCCCGCTGAATGGAATGTCGTGCTGTTTATGGCGAGTGATTGCAGTTACTGCAAACGCTTTGATCCGGTGCTCAAAAAAGTGAGCGAAAACACAGGGGTAAATATCTTTGCTTATACCCTCAATAATGAACCCGACAGCACGTTCCCCAATGCGTTACCGGCTCCACCAACGGTTGTGGCGGCGTTTTTTGCGCAGGGATTACCCATTGCCACACCCACAACGTTCCTGGTGAATGTGAAAACGATGGATACCTTTCCTTTATTGCAGGGGGACGCCACACAGCAGCAAATAACGGACAGGCTCGATACCGTATTTATTGAAGCGCTAAAGCGCATTCAGTCTGATTAATTACATTTATATGAGGCCGGATTATGCCTGATAAAACGCAGCGTTCGGGGGCTGACAGTAAGCTGCTGTTAAGACTCATTTCAATTGAAAGCAAACTGCTTGAATTGTACGCGGAATCACGATGGGGATGCATAACAGCGTACAGACTTAATAAAACTATATATGAACTTAATGACGTAGCCTGGGATGTCGGCTGGGAATACTCTGGCAGATTCTCCAGTCTGTCTGATGCCTGTACCGATGTACTCTCGTCAATTAAAACACTGTCTGAAAAAATCACGCCGGGGGAGTGGAACGATGCAGTAGGGCGTGGCGAATATGATCGCTGCGGGTACGAACGGACTGTAGAAAAAAAGATGAGAGAGTGGGAAATAAAAGCAAAGGATGAAAAGAGAATTTTTCTGAATAGTATTCCATTCAGAAAAATTTGCGGTGATCCGAATGGTTCTGATGGATATGTCTATATTCAGGAAATGCTGAGTCGGGATACTAATTTTTGTGTCAAAGAAATGTATAACGATGAAGAAATAATCGCCGTATTAAGTAATGAAGGTTATGCGATCGCGGTTGCACGTTACGCTGCTTCGCATGATGGCGGTTCTGGCAACGTCTGTATCATTTCGTCACCCTTGCCTGTCACCCATCACTCTTTTGATGACTGGTTTATGAATTAACTCTTCAGCTCTGACTTACCTCCTAATTATTAAGGACTTTTACCGTGAACAAATATGATTACGTGTATGGCATGTGCGCGTTGCGGCGTGCCGCATTTTTCTCCCTTGTTACCGCTCCGGCACTGGCGCTTTTTGTCTGTTTCGTCATGCTGTCATTTAATAACTCCATTGCCGGAAGTTTCCTTTCCGAGGCACGAAAGCTGGTCGCGGGTGCCCCGGAGGGGAAGGTTAATATCTCCGCCTTTTGTCAGCAAACGTATCTTCCAGATACCCCGCAGCACGACACGTCTGATGAGCCGGTGAAGTCAATAAAGCCCGCACCGCCTGTTTTAAAGCCTGAACCGGTTATCTGCAAAAAAGAAATTATATGGGGGGACGCTGAGCACTGGAGAAAGGATACAGATCGGATTATCCGCAATGCGTATCTGTTTTCTGTCTTTATGGGGC
Source organism: Citrobacter sp. RHB35-C17 (assembly GCF_013816795.1). NCBI lineage: Bacteria > Pseudomonadati > Pseudomonadota > Gammaproteobacteria > Enterobacterales > Enterobacteriaceae > Citrobacter > Citrobacter sp. RHB35-C17. The sequence continues at coordinate 59,111 of NZ_CP057151.1, forward strand.
TGGGCGTCTGGCTGTTTCTGAACGGTTTCCCCCGTATATCCCTTCCGCGTGGCTTTTTCTGGAGAAAGAAAAAATGAAAAAAACAGCATTAATGGCCGCAACCGCAATTTTTATTTTTACCGGTACAGTGCCGGAAAGTCGTGCTGACCTTAATAACGAGCTGGGCGGCTTTTTTAACAGTATGGGGGCGGCAGGCAGTAACGTAACGTCACCGCAAGCCTGGCAGGGGCAGGCCGCGACCTATATGACCGGTGGCGGGATTTATGTACGTAATCCTAATAAAACCATCCAGCTCGCTTCCGTGACGCTTCCCAGCCTTAACGCCGGATGTGGCGGCATCGATGCGTTTTTAGGTTCCTTCTCGTTTATCAGTAAAGATGAGTTTGTCGCCTTTGCAAAAAACATCGTCAGCTCCGCACCTGGTCTGTTCTTCGATCTGGGGCTTAAGACGGTAACGCCTATGCTGGCATCGGCTAAAGACTACTTACAGAAACTGGCTTCAGATATTAACAGTATGAATATGAGCAGTTGCCAGAGCGCGAGAGGGATTATCGGCGGCTTATGGCCAGCGACGCAGGAAACAAAAGATGATCTCTGTAAAACCATCGGCACAGGCGACGGCAATATGTTTACTGACTGGGCGGCTGCGCGTCAGGGGTGTGGCGTGGGGAATCAGGCCAGCAAAGCGGAAAGCAAAGTAAAGGATAAGGCCGAATATAAAGACCTTATTTTAACAAGCAAAAATGTGGTGTGGGATTTGCTGAGCAGTAACGCGCTTTTTGCTGATGATCGCGAGTTAAAAGAAATGGCGATCACACTCACCGGCACGGTGATTTTTGATGCGCAATCGCACCCGTTACCCATTCCCTCCCGCGCCGGTGATACCAAACTGGTAAAAGCCATCATGGACGGCGGCAGCGCGGAGATCTACCGTTGCAGTGATACAGACAAGTGTCTGACCATGCGAGCGCAGAGCGTCACTATCGCCGCTCAGAATGGCCTTAACCGGCGCGTTGTGCAGCTCATGAGTGATATCGCGGCTAAAGCCCGGAGCGATGAGCAGGGGCTGAATGACAAAGAGAAAGCGTTTATTAACTCAACCAATATCCCGGTACTGAGTTACATCATTGACCCGCTGGCAGTCGGAATGAATGAAAGCGTGGCCATGCGCATGAGCGGTTACATTGCTCACGATATGCTTATCAAATATATGCGTGAAATTATCGACAATACCCGCGCCGCGATTGCCAATAAGCCGCTCAATGAGGCCGCGCTCAAGGTTATTAATGACAATATCAGTATTGCCTATGAACGCCTCACTCAGTTGCAAAACGATATTCAGATCCAGCAGAGCACATTGCAAAGCGTAATGAATGATATGTCCTACATGCGCCAGCAGCTCTCCAGTTCGATGCTGAGTACATTCCAGAGCAATTACCGTTTTGAGGATGGCCAATGATTGAATTATATGTTTACAGCGCCGGTGGCTGGATGGTTCAGACACTAAACGGTATCGCGGCATTCTGTAGCAGCCCCACGTTTAAGACCTTAATTCGCTGGGGGCTGATGCTTTCCGTGCTTGTCTCCGTTTATATCTGGACAAAAAAGCGTGACCTTCAGTTATTAATCAATTTTTTTCTGATCTTCATGTTTATTCCCACGATTCTGGTAGGCGTTAAAAAAAGCGTACAGGTTATCGATGTAAGCAATATCACGGAGGTTAAAAAGATTGATAACGTACCGCTGGGGCTTGCCGCCCCGATCGGCTTACTCTCCAGTATGGGATATGCGATTGCGCGGGGATATGAAATCATCGTGGCGCAGCCAGCCGACGCGCTGCAATTCTCAAAAACAGGGCTGATGTTTGGTTCTAAAATCGTGTCAAAGAGCACCAGTTTTGACCTGATGAACCCTGCTGGTATCAGCATGTTTAACGACTACGTGAAAAGTTGTGTGGTACTGGATATTTATCTTTCCCATAAATATTCCCTACAGCAGCTGATGAACTCGACCGAACCTTATGATCTCATCTTTGCGAATCCAAGCCCGTTACGCGGGATTTTCGTCGATGGCGCTTTTCAGACATGCCAGGTCGCAGCGAGAAACCTGCAAACCATGCTTGTGAGTGAAACAAATGTTAATGGCACCACGTTTACTCACTATGCGCGTAAGTTATTTCCGAATCGTGCTGATGCCGCGCCGTTGCTGGGGCAGATGATGGGGGACAGTTACAGCTACTTTATGCAGTCAGGACGCACGGCCAGTGAAATCATGCGTCAGAACGTCACCATGAACGCGCTGAGAAATGGCCTTATTTCATACGGCTCAGCCAATAACGCCACTGCGGGAATGGTAAGCCTTGCCGGAGATATGGCAGCACAACGCCAGATGATTCAGAACTCCACCGGCGCAATGATTGCCACACAATATTTGCCCCTTCTGCATACCATATTTTTTGCCATTCTTATTGGCATTTTCCCGTTTATGGTGGTGATGGCCAGCATTAACACGCTTTCTATGAGAGTGGTGAGAATGTACATCATGGCGTTAGGTAGTCTGCAACTGTGGCCAATTGCGTTTGCAATCTGCAACGGTGCGATGGTGTGGTTTTTGAAAGCAGATTCCCCGACCGGGATCACGCTTTCAAATATGTCTCAGCTGCAACAGCAACACGCAATGGCCGGGTCGATGGCCGGATGGCTGATGACGTCGATCCCCGTTATCTGCTGGGGAGTGATGAGCGGCATTGGCGGGATTATGTCTACTGCTGCGAGTACCTTTGTTGCATCGGATACCGGCGCGGCCGCGCAGAGTGCCGGACGCGTGGCCGAGGGCAATTACGCGTTTAACAATATGCAGATGGAAAACGTTCAGGGTAATAAGTGGGATACGAACCGCAGCTATGCCGCCGGAGCAAATACGCAACAGCTGGAGAATGGCGCGATGGTCACACAGACAGCGGGGGGCGCGATGGTTGCCAATACCGCCCCGGCGATGTCGAATCTTGCCACTAATATCAACTTTGCGAAGATGCAGCAGTCTATGGCGCAGCAGCAGTACCGGCAAAGCGAGAGCGAAACGCAAACCCGACTGGAGGGCTGGCGTAGTGACTCTGCTCAGACGTTCCAGCAATTGCAGTCATTTGCGCATCGTCATGGTGACAACTTCAGCCGTGGTATTGACAGCAGGGAGGGAAGCAACAGCCAGGTAAGCGAAGGAACGCAAAAAATGATGGATGCCGTGCAAAGTTACGCCAGGTCGCATGGTGTCAGTGAGGCGGTTGCATTTAGTGAGCTGGAAAAGAGATCAAAAGAGGGGTATGCGGAAACCAGCGCCGGTGGGTCGATTGGCGCAAACTTTGGTTTTGCTAAAGCGGAGGCATCTGGACGAGCTGGGATGAAAGGTTCAACCGGTTCAGATGCAACCACGTCCCAAACAGGTAACGCTGATGAATCAACCCGCGAGAGTAATGATGCTCGTCTTTCTCAGTCGTTCAGTGAGGGCTGGAGCATGGTTAAAAGTGCTTCTTACGATAAATCTGCTTCTCAGGTTGAATCTGATGGTATGGATCAGCTTAAACAGGTTCAGCAATCAATGCAGCAGACGGACAGCCACTATCAGGATTACAACCATTCTAAAGCTCATACCGAGGAGCTTAGCCGTATGGCCAGCATGAGCGACAGCGAAAGCGCAACGGTCAGCAGTAACCTCAGTCAGGAGTTTGTTAGCTGGATGCAGGGGCGAAATCCGGCAGAGGCTCAGCAGCTTCTCACCAATACTGATTCAGCAGAGAATCGTGAACAACTTGCTCAGTATGCGAATGAGTTTGTTTCTGAACGTGTGAAAGGACGTATGGAACAACACAATCAGACCGCGCTTGCAGGGGGAGAAACTGGATTCCAGGCTAATCCACAGTACGTATCAGGGCAATCAACCCAGGAGCAAACCCAGCCAGTAACCTCATCAGGAGCAAGGAGAGAAAGCGGAGGGCTGGTTAATCCACTGCATGTTTCAGGGCAATCAGCGCAGGAACAAAACCATCCTGTAACCCTGTCCAGTGAGAACCAGCCTTATAGCCAGCCAACACAGGCTGTTCACTCTGGCTCAGCAGTGGAATCTCCGCAGAGTGGTGCATCGAGACCAGCAGAAGCACCGCAGCCATTTAACAGCGCTAAGCAGTTTGAGGACGCGCGAAATGCTATGCAGAATGAAAGTAACACATTCAGGCAGGATGTGGTTGCACAGCAGCAGCAAAACCAGTCAACGATTGATCAGAGCGGAGCTAATCAAGACTCACAAAAAGAGTTAATAGAGGCGCAAAGAAACGAACTTAAAAATGACGTTAGTAGTAAATCCGAAAAGGTAGGCGAAGATATTAGGAAAGCTCAGGAGCATCAAAAGTTATCAAATACTTTTGATTTTGATAATCCAGCAGACATGGAAAGAAAAGCTAATGAGTTATTGCCTCCTGAGAAAAAATAAATAATTTAAACCTGGACAATGTGTATATGAATGATAAACTAAAACAAACAGAGGAGGGTGTATGAAAATAAGAAATTATCTTTTCGTAAATTATATAATAACCGCTCTTGCCGTTGTTCTTTCTTTGCTACATGTTGGGGATAAATCCTCTATGCTGATGTGGATCGGTTTTCCTCAATGGTTTGCTCTCATTTTGATTCTTGGGTATTTTCATGCGAGAAATGTGCTTAAAGCTGCGGGGCATTCAGGAGATTTAAAGGATAGTGTTAGCGTTAGGTTTGCCCAGATTACTTTAGCTGCGTGGTTCTTTGTTTCAATCGCGCTTTCCTATGGTGTGTTCATTTCGGTGGGGGCATCTGTTTTTGACCAGCTATTTATAACGGTTTGTATCTTATCTAACGTAATGGCTTTATGTATAGTGGGGATTCTTATCTATATACTTTATCCATTGCAGGTTAAATTCAATGCCGGTGTTTATAAGAAACTAATCGACTAACACTCTTCTTATTTCTTCCCAAGCCGCCTTAACTGGCGGCTTTTCTGTGCGAGTAAATCACAATGAAAGCCCTGTTAAACGCCTTGCTTTTGCTCATGGCGTTAGGCAGCTGCGGTGCTGCAAACGCCTTTTGTTTCCGGGAGGCCGCCGATAAGTATGGCGTACCGGTCGCCCTGGTTGTTGCTATCTCTAATCATGAATCATCTTTAAACCCCAGAGCCACTAATGTGCAGAGTTACGGAACTGATTACGGGCTTATGCAAATAAACAGTAATCATATTCCGAAACTTATTAAAATGGGGGTGATAAAGAGTGCGGAGGATCTTTTTAAACCTTGTCTCAATGTGCAAATAGGAACGTGGATATTAGCCACCCATCTGGCTAAGTGTGGTTACACATGGGAATGTATCGGAAGTTATAATGCAGGATTCAGAAAAACAAAGAGGCAGGAAGAACGACGGAAACAGTATGCCGGATATATCAAAGGACAATATAAACGTATGGGGATCGAACTATGAGTTTCAAAACAGGTGACATAACACGCGGAGGGCAACTGGCATTATTGCGCTTTCGTATGTTTATGCAAATCAATAATGTGTTGTTCTATTATGTTGTTATTGGCTGGTTGTTAATTGTCTCATGTGTAATTTATTTACGTCTCAATACGGAGGTTTTTTATAACGGTGTACATTTCTGGTGGGCGCAGTCGCTTATTCCGTTTACCGAAATTATGAAATCGCCGCCCACTTTCGAATTATGGTACAAGGGCAAAACTTACATCTTTACATGGGAGCAGATGCTTACCGACCCTTACGCAGTATGGTGCGGGTTAAAATTACGCGATGAGGTCGTTACCTGTTTACTTGTTTCATCTGTTTTAGTGGCGGCTTTCTACGGCGTGGTTTTTTTCGTGCTTGCACGTATTGGCCGTGGACAAAGCGGGGATGAAATCATCGCGGGGCGCACCTTCGAGCCGGTCAAAACCGTCGCCCGGATGTTACGCCAGCGCGGGGAGGCGTCGGATATGGTTATCGACAAATTGCCGCTCAAGAAAGATGCCGAGATTCAGAACTTTGCGATGCATGGCACCGTTGGTACAGGTAAAAGTACCCTGATCCGCAAAAAACTGCTGCACCTTAAACGTAAAGGTGCGCCGGTGATCCTCTACGACAAGGGTTGTACGTTTGTGGAGGAGTTTTACGACCCGGAGCGCGGTGACATTCTTCTCAATCCTCACGATAAGCGTTGTCCTCATTGGGATATGTGGGGGGAGTGTCAGAATCTCCCGGATTTTGAGTCTATGACTGAAACACTCATACCTATGGGGAATACTGCCGATCCGTTCTGGCAGGGTTCGGCACGTACCATCTTTGCTGAGGGTGCGGAACGGATGCGCAATGATAAAGACCGGAGCTACAACAAATTTTTGCGCACGTTACTCAGTGTCGGGCTGGACAAGTTACGCGCCTACCTTGATGGCACACCGGCGGCCACGCTGGTAGATGGCAGTATAGAAAAAACGGCAATTTCAATCCGAAGCGTACTGACCAACTATGTGAAATCGATGCGTTATCTACAGGGAACGGACGATCCCGACAAGCCCCGGTTTACTATCCGGGAATGGATGAAAGAAAACGCCGATAAGCCACGCCCCGCGTGGCTTTTTATTACGTCGAATGAACGCTATCACGAATCGTTAAAACCGCTTATCTCGATGTGGCTGGGGATCGCTTCCACAAATCTGCTTTCACTGGAGCCAAGTCGCCGCCGCCGAATCTGGTTTGTTTACGATGAAATACCGTCTTTGCATAAGTTGCCAAGCCTCCCGCGAGTGCTGGCCGAGGGGCGAAAATTCGGGGGATGTTTTGTCCTGGGATTCCAGTCTTTCGCACAAATGGAGGAGGCTTACGGCCATGACTTTGCAAAAGCTATCTATGACCTGCTCAACACAAAATACTTCTTCCGAAGCCCCAGCGCAGAAGTGGCAAAGCACGTTGCCACCGATTTGGGGGAAGTGGTGCGTAAGCGGTTCAGTGAACAAACGTCATTTGGTAGCGAACAGGTAAGGGACGGGATCAGCTATGGCAAGGACGAAGAACGCGTACTGATAAAGAGCTATTCAGATGTGCAGAAGCTCAACGACCTGGAGTGTTTTGTCACGCTGCCCGGAGACTATCCGATCACCAAACTTAAGCTGAAATTCACCAGGCTCCCTGTCGTGGCCGAGGCGCTGATTGAGCGTGACATTATTACTGCCCTTGACCCGCAGATTGAAATGAGTCTGGTGTCCATCGAAAGCGAAGAACGCAAGGCTGTGCAGGGACTTTTTGAAAGTGATCCCAAACCGGCACAGGAATCACCACTGCGCGAGAAGGCCGCAGCTGTATTTAGTGATAAGGCAGAAGCTACAGCCTCTCAGGGTCTCCCGGATGAACAGAAACAGAAGCGCCCCCGTAAGACGCGCCAGAAGAAAACACACCTGGTGGCTGTTGAAGGGCTTAAGGACGGTGAGCAGCTTGATACCCGAACCGGCGAGATAGTCAAAGTCGCCCCCGCATCCGGGGTAGATCTCGATATTGGTGAGGTCGGTAATGTGAAACCCAGAACCAGTGCTGGCGTGGACGAAGCCGCAGCCGTGCAACGCAATAACCCACCTCCGACAGATGAGGACGACGACAGCACTGATGCTGCGGCCGTCGCCGGTGGTGGACGACAAAATGAAATACCCATTACTCAGGCTCCCGTTACGTTGTCACCTGAAAATGAGAGAAACGTCGCTGATGATTATGGCGACTATGAGCAATACCTCTCTGAAACCCGCCAGCGTATTGAGCAGGAAGAACGCAACTTTATTCCCACCCACGGAAACGAACCGGAGATGTAATCCATGTTGTCGCTAAGCACAATTAGCGGTGATGCGGGATATTACAGCGGCGCGGAAAACTACGAAATCATTCACGATGATAAAGGCCAGTGGTTAGGTGATGGCGCGGAGCGTCTTAACCTCACTGGCGCGATTAACCCCGCAGAGCTGGATAATATTCTGAAAGGCCATTTACCTGATGGCACCCGCATAACCCGACAAAAAGATGGTGCGGAATCTAACCGCCCAGGTCTCGATCTTACCTTTGGTGCACCAAAGAGCCTCTCAATCCTTGCCCTTATGGGCGGGGATAAACGCCTGATTGCTGCGTTTAAAGAGTCTGTTACCGAAACGCTGGCACAGGTGGAAAAATCCGTCAACTGCAGGGTGACAGAGCAGGGGGATACGCGCATAAAAGAAACCGGCAACGGTATTTTTGCCATGTTCACGCATGACACTAACCGGAACGGAGAAATGCACCTTCACTCACACGCATTGCTTCTCAATGCCACGCACGATGGCGAGAAGTGGCGGGCGCTGGGGAGTGACCTGCACAACCGTAACGGTATCCGGGAACAACTGTATGACCTGCAGATTGCTTATGGCCAGATGCAGCGTGAAATACTGCGCCCGAAAATTGAGGCGCTGGGATACACGACCGTTAACAGCGGAAAACATGGCATGTTTGAGCTGGCCGAAGTCCCGCGAGACGTGATCGAAATGTATTCCACGCGCACGGCCGAAATTAACGAGGCGGTTGGGCGGGATGCCAGCGCAAAATCACGCGAGATCGCCGCGCTGGATACCCGCGAGAAAAAAGAATTTGTGGATGGTCAGACGCGCCTCGCTGAATGGCAGGAAAAGTTGTCCGGTCACACGTTTGACCCTGTTCAGACCGTTGATAAAGCGATGATGGTCAGCACTACCGGTCATGTGTTAGACGATCCCGAACACGCACCCGACCGCAGTAAACCACAAATCAGCGTGGAGGAACGACTTGCTGAGATTCAGGAGGCGATCACCAAAACCGTGGCCGCGCTTTCCGATCGTGCGGTGCAGTTCTCTCATGCGCAGGTGATGAGCCATGCGGCAAAGCTGTTACCGGCCGCACCCGACACCCTTGAGTTGTTACGCGGGGGGATAAATCACGCCATCGATGCTGGCCAGCTTATTCCGATGGACAAAGAGAAAGGGCTTTTCACCTCTCATATTCATTTGCTCGATGAGCTGAGCGTTAAGCAGCTGGCCGGTGAGCATATGAGTACGGGAAAGGTTGCAATAAGCCAGGGTGAAAGCACCCCGGAGCATACCGGCGTTTATGCGCAGCTGGCGAACGACCGCAACCCAGTCGCCATTGTGGAAGGAAGGGGGGGCGCAGCCGTTCAGGGGGAGCGTGTATCGCAGCTGGCAGAAATGGTCAGTTCACAGGGGCGTTCGCCCCTGATTATTTCCCCGACCGCTAAGGCCAAAACGTATCTTCAGAAGGACGCCGGTATTACCGCACCTGTTGCGCAGCGTACAGCATTAACAGGCGATATGGCACTTAATGGCCTTTCCACCGTCATTGTGCAGCAAGCTGAAACGCTGGGGCTTAAACAGTCGCTTTTGCTTCTTGAACAGGCAAACGCCACCGGCGCACAGGTGATTTTCATGGACAGCGGCCAGAGCAAAGGCACGGGCTACGCGCTGGGTGTTCTGGAAGCCGAAGGGGTTAAGCGACATCAGTTTAATGACGCGCCGCGCCCGACCGTGGAAATCGAAACAGCCACCGACAAAAACGAGCGCTATCACCAGATTGCAACGGCATACCTGGACAGCATCGCCAGTGGTGAAAATACCCGCGTACAGGTTACTGGTGAGAAAGAACAGTCACAACTGACTGGCTTGATCCGTGAACAAATGCGGCATCGTGGCCAGCTCACCGGTGACACGTACAAAATTGAAACCCTTACGCCGGTGTTCCTGAACAGACACAACCGGCAGAGCCGTGAGACCTATCGTGCCGGAATGGTGATGGAGCGCTTTAACCAGGAAGAAAAGCGTATGGAGCGCTACACCATTGATCGTGTCGGGGAGGAGAATAATACCCTGCGACTGGTGGATGCAGACGGCAACAAACAGCCGCTCAGATTGCGTGACGTGGGCGAACAATGGAACCTGTTTAAGCCGGGTTCTGTTGAGGTGGCCACCGGCGACACGCTGAGGATTTTAGGGCGTGAGGCGCGAGGCCAGCTTAAGGCCGGTGAAACCGTCACAGTCACCGGCACTGACAAGAACGGCAGGTTGCAGCTCTCACACACAGGCAACCTGGACGCTGAAAAAGCCAGCCGTAAGCCAGTGGCCGTTGATTTCGCGCAGCCGCTCAAACTGACTCATGGTTATGTGGAGTCGCTGGGGGCAAGTGTGCAGGATAACGCCAGGGTGTTAGCGGCCATTACCACGCGCGAACTGAGGGAGGAAACCATTAACCGGGTGGCCGCAAGCGGCAACCGGATCACGTTGTTTTCAGCCGTGGATAAGCAACGCGCCGCCACCCGCCTGGAGAAAATGACCGGCGTCAAACTGGTATCCGAGCAGTTGCAGAATGCAACCGGCATCGAGGGCGCGGGAGCGGCCAGCACCAGTGCCAGAGAAAACGCCATGACTGACGCGCAAAAGGCCGTAAATATTGCGCTCAGTGAAGTGCAGAATCACAAAGTTGCGTTTCAGACGGCGGAGATCCTCACCACGGCAATCAAAGTTAACCCTCATGTTCCCCCTGCGGCGCTACACAATGAGGTCAGACGCCAGCTCAATGACGGCGATCTCATCCCCGTAGAGGGTAAAGGTGGCTTAGTGGTTCCCCGCGTCATGTACGAAATGGAAAAGAGCATTCTGCGTGATATTGCAGAGGGGAAAAACGCTGTATCACCCCTTATGGCCAGCGTGCCACCAACGGTACTGGAAGGGTTAACGGAAGGGCAGAAGTCAGCCACGCGGCTTATTCTGGAGAGTACAGACCGCTTTACCGGTGTTCAGGGGTATGCGGGGGTAGGGAAAACAACGCAGTTTCGCGCCGTTGCTTCGGCCATCAGTATGATCCCCGAAGCACAGCGCCCTGAAATTATCGGGCTTGCGCCAACACACCGCGCCGTGGGTGAAATGCAGAACGCAGGTGTTAAAGCACAAACACTTGACTCGTTTTTATTCGAGCACGCCACGCAACTGCAGAACGGCGAAACGCCAGACTACAGTAATAAAATTTTCCTGGTCGATGAGGCATCAATGACGGGAAACAAAAAACTGAGTGAAACGTACTCCATGATCAAAACGGCCGGTGGCCGCGCTATCACCAGTGGCGATGATGCGCAGCTGAAAGCTATTGATACCGGGCAACCGTTCAGGCTTGCACAGCAGCGCTCAGCGATGGATTTTGCCATCATGAATGAAATTGTGCGCCAGAAACCGGAACTCAGGGAGGCTGTTTACGCGATGATCGAGGGTAATGCCAGAGCAGCGCTTTCGAAAATTGAGCAACATTTACCTGATTACGTTCCACGCCATGCTGACGCGTATATCCCGCAAAGCTCAGTCATGGAAATTAGCCCGAAAAACGACGACGAAGTTAAAGCATTAACCGAAGCCGGTAAGCCAGTAAATGTGGTTGAAGCCATTGCGCGTGATTATTCCGGCCGCACGGAAAACGCCAGGGATAACACGCTGATTGTGGCACACATCAATGATGACCGGCGCGCCATTAACAGGGCGATACATGAGCAGCTGTTAAAGAGGGCCGAAATCAGGAATCCCGCGATGGTGCAGTTTTTTGAACCGGTGCGCGTCACCGATTCAGATGCGCGAACGCTTAACGCATGGACTGAAAATATCGGCAATGTGGCCGTGTTAAACCGCGATTACTGGACGATCACCGGCACTGACCAAAAAGCCGGTGTCGCTATGCTGAAAAATGCAGACGGAAAAGAACTGCTTATCTCTCCGTTTGATAACTCCACGCAACAGCCGCAGTTTTACCATTCACGCCTGGTACAGATTGCAGAAGGTGATCGGCTGCGTTTCAATCGTACTGACACCGAACGTGGTTACATCAATAACACGCTCATGAACGTGGAGAAGATTGACGGTCAGCGCCTCACTTTGCGTGATATTGAAAGCGGCAGTCTGCGCACCGTTGACCTCTCTCAGAATGAAGAAAAGCATCTCGACTTGGGCTACGCCGTCACCGCATACGGCGCACAGGGTGCCAGTGAGCGCTTTGTTATCACACTGGAAGGGGTAAGCGGCAGCCGTAAGGCTATGGCTTCACCTGATGCGGCTTATGTGTCGCTTTCCCGCCATAAGGAGCATGTGCAGGTTTACACGGACAATCGCGAGGGGTGGCTGAAAGCGCTGGATGAGCACAAAGACGCGGAAACTGCGCATGACGTCTTACATGCAGCTGATGATCGCATGAGCCGCCGTGCTGACGCGATTCTCTCGATATCGCGGCCGCTTAACAGTGTGGCACATGGACGTAATATTCTTTTCCGGCTTGAGCAGGATGCAGATAAAACGCTGGGGCGGTTTGTACCCGGCACATCGCGCCATCCGTCTGCATCGCTGGCATTTCCGGCATGGAATGAATATGGCCACAAAACGGGCGTCCTTATGATGCAACTGAGCAAGAACGGCCACAGTACCGAGACACTGGAAATTGTGGGCGCAAGCGATGCGCGGTTTGTGGGGATTCAGCAAAGCAGTAACGGTAATGTGATGATGGCTGACAGTCTGCCTGATGCGTTCCGTATGGCCACCGCTAACCCGGATACCGGCGTTATGTTGCGTTTCAGCGGCGACGGCGTTCCGCATAACCCCGGAAAAATCACAGGGGGCGGCCAGCTGGTCACGCCGGTTCTCCCGGAGCTGTCAGAAGCTGCATTAAAGGAAACGCAAAAAACACCGGCAGAGCTGCTTAAAGAAGCCTCTCAGCAGAGCAAGGATGAACAGAAGCCGGATCTTGTCGTGCCGGTTGATTCATTACCGGAAGCCATCAAACGGATCGGGGAGAAAACTGAAACGGAGCAGGATAAAACTGCAAATCTGGCGCAAAAAGCACTCGATATTTATAAAGGCAGTGAATCTGTTAATCATTCAGTTTCACATAATGAAATTGCAGAGATTAAGAAGCCCGATCACCTCCGTAATATCGAGCGTGATATTACAAAATCTTTTGAGGATTAACGCCTGGTGACTCCAGGAAGGTTATTTGAGGCCATCTGCAAAGCTGGCTGACGCCTCCGCATGGCGTCGTTGTCCAACCCCGGCAATCGGGGAAAAGCGAGTATCCCCCGATTCCGGCGTTTCCGTTTTAATCACATCTTTCTGCGAACTGCCCGTTTAACTAACAGGAATTTGAGTATGACAGAAGAGCCCAGTCTTACGTACAGCAGCCGAACGCCAAAATTTCTGTGACACATAAAATTTGGCGGTTCCGGCGTAGAACTCCTTGACAGGAAAAACAAGGCGGCGTAACTTTTGCACTGTATATATACACAGTATTTTTATATACAGTTATTTTTAACTTATTGTTTAAACAGTCAAAGAGGGAATTAATATGAGTGGTGGAGATGGAAAAGGCCACAACAGTGGGGCGCATTCAACAGGTGGGGTGAACGGCACGGCAGGTAAAGGAGGCCCTTCTTCCGGTGGTGGTGTGGATGCTTCAGATCATTCAGGATGGAGTTCAGAGAATAACCCGTGGGGTGGGGGTAATTCCGGTGGCGGTGTTCACTGGGGCGGAGGTTCTGGTAACGGGAATGGTGGCGGTCAGGGCGGAAATTCTGGTAACGGTAAGTCATCAGGAATGGCTTTAGCATTCGGTGTTCCGGCTGTGTTAGGGCCAACGGCAGGTGAAATGGGTTTTGCTCTTTCCGGTGAAGCCGTTTCCGCCGCGATGACTGAAGCCTTTGGCTTGTTGAAGGGGCCGTTTAAATTTGGTCTGTGGGGAGTGGCGCTTTACGGGATTCTGCCTAGTGAAATAGCAAAAGATGACCCGAAAATGATGTCAAAAATTGTGACATCATTACCGGCAGATACGGTGACGGAGACTCCTGCAAGCACTTTACCACTGGACCAGGCGACGGTTCGTGTCAAACAGCGGGTTGTCGATGTGGTGAAGGAAGAACGGCAGTATATTGCCGTTGTGGCGGGCCAGCCGATGAGTGTGCCGGTGGTGGATGCCAGATCGACAAAACGCCCCGGTATTTACAGTGCATCCGTTCCGGGTCTTCCTGATCTGGATGTAAGTGTGACTAAAGGCGTTCCTGTCGCGAAGACTCAGCCAAAAGCGCTTACTCCGGAAAAAAGTGCTTCACGTCCGGCCGGTTTTACTGCGGGTGGCAATACCCATGAGGCTGTTATCCGATTCCCGAAAGAGAGCGGACAGAAGCCGGTTTATGTGTCGGTGACAGATGTTCTTACTCCGGCACAGGTAAAACAGCGTCAGGAAGAAGAAAAACGTCGTCAGCAGGCATGGGATGCCGCTCATCCGGTGGAAGTGGCTGAACGGGAACTGGATGCTGCAAACAAGGAATTATCAGCAGCTCAGGCAAAATATAACCAGGCTGATAAACGTCATCAGGCAGCGGTGGCAGGATTTAAACCTTTTTCTTCAGTCAATTACGCAAAAGAAAAAGGTGAACTGGCGACGTTGGAAGCGAAAATGACGGAGCTGAATAAAGCTAAAGCCGATGCCATTAATAGTGGTGGTACTGATCCCAGGAATAACGGGTATGGCCGCTTAATGTGGGCGCTGCAGCAAATAAAGGTGGTTAAGCCACAATGGGACGCAAAAAAGACGATCGTTACTGGCTATGATAAAGCGAAAAAAGAGCTGGATAGCAGTACTGTTGTGTTGAATGCGGCACTGGAGAGTCGTAAGCAGAAGGAAAAAAAGAAAAAAGATGCTGAAAATAAATTAAAGGAAGAAAAAAACAAACCCCGTAAGGGTGTTAAAGATTACGGACATGATTATCATCCTGCCCCCAAAACAGAAGAAATAAAAGGACTAGGTGAATTAAAAAGGGGGCCGAAAAAAACACCTAAACAAGGTGGAGGCGGACTGCGTGATCGCTGGATTGGGGACAAAGGTCGTAAGATTTACGAGTGGGACTCCCAGCATGGTGAACTGGAGGGCTATCGTGCCAGTGACGGCGAGCATCTTGGTGCATTCGATCCGAAGACAGGTAAGCAGGTAAAAGGTCCGGATCCGAAAGGACGAAACATTAAAAAATATCTTTGAGAGGAAATTATGGGACTTAAGTTAAGGCTAGAATGGTTTGATCATAAAACCGAAGAATTTATCGGCGAAGAATATTCTAAAGACTTTGGTGATGATGGTTCTGTCATCGAAAGTCTGGGGCTGCCATTGAAAGATAATATCAATAATGGTGGTTTTAATGTTGAGAAACAATGGGTTTCATTATTGCAACCTTACTTTAAACATAAAATTAATCTTTCTGATGGTTCATATTTTGTTTCATTTGATTATCGGGACGGTAACTGGTAATCGAGAGTTATCAGGGATGATTTGATATACAGGTTTCCAGTGTTCAGGGATGAATGCTGGAGCCTCTAAATACAGGGAGTTGTATGAAAAAGGTAAAGGTTATTTTTCTTGTTGTATTGATAGCTGTTAGCTTTCTTCTGGCTGCATGTCAGGCGAACTACATCCGGGATGTTCAGGGAGGAACGGTGGCACCATCTTCTACCTCTGAATTGACAGGAATCGCGGTTCAGTAGAAAAGATCAAAGGATCTTCTTGAGGTCCTTTTGAGCATCAATCTGATTGTTCTGACGGGTTAAACTTCAATGTTTTTCTAAATGTCGTATTTTGCAGATTCGCACCCATTGGTTCCAACTCCTCAGTGAAGTATTCCTTAATCCATTCAGAGGAAGATCGTCGGACGCCTTCCCCGAAGGGGTTTAAGGCGGCGGGATACGCGATTTCAACCACGTATCAGGATATCAGGAAGGCCGTGATGATCCAGTTTCATATTTCACTGCACAGTGACTAACAGGACAATGGAACCGTCAAAATTTTGGCGGTTCCGGCGAAGAACCCCTAATTACGGTGAGCCGTGCGCCAACGCGGTTCATACGTCCGCTTAAAGTTAAGTCGCTGATTTCAGGAATCTGTAGTATTCTCTGCAAAATGATCCTTTTTAGATCCTTGAGGAGGCAGAGATGTCTAATGTCGTAAATCCAGCTACTTCCTCATCAGAATCCAAGCGGTCTTACCAGAAAGGAAGACCGATGACCGCAAGTGAAAGACAACTGGCGGCCATCGCCCGTAAGCGAAAAACACATAAAGAAGTGAAGGTTTTTGTTCGTAATCCTCTGAAGGATTTGATGATTGAAGTTTGCGAAAAGAAAGGTATCACCCAAGCTCAGTTCATTGAGGATTTGCTTGAACGGGAATTAGTCAGCCAGGGGATGCTAGATGCAAAGACTTCACATTCATAAGTGTTGGTGCTAGATTAGCGATCGTTTGATAAAGCATTTTTGGCTGGCCACGCCGTAAGGTGGCAGGGAACTGGTTCTGATGAGGTGTCTACCCGGAGCCAGAAAAGACAAAACCCCGATAATCTTTCCATTCTTGGCGGAGTAGAAGATTAACGGGGCTTACCTAAACTGTATAGAAGCTGTTGCTCTATGCAGGGAGTATAGTTTTATGCTCAGAAAAGTTCAATACCTGTTTCTGCGCCATTTGCTCCTTCCGTGCAACATAAGTGCGGGAAGGTGTGACTGACGTTCAGACTACGTTTTCACATTACCTACAGGTCAAAAATCCTAATCCTCAGTTCATCGAACCAGAGGACAAGGGAACTATTCCCTTCTGCCGGAAGATGATGGAAAAAGCCTGGGGATTCTCTGACCGCTTTGAATTTCTTGTTCACGTTGCATTTTCCCGTTCTCTGGGGAAGCGTCGGCGTAAACCCCCTGTTCTGCGCTGTCGGGCGATTGATGCCCTGATGCAGGGAATGTGTTTTCACTATGATCCACTGGCGGGTAATTTCGGCCGGGTTCAATGCTCGATAACCACTCTTGCGATAGAGTGCGGGCTGGCAACGGAACCCAAAAAGAAAGTGAAACCGGGAGAGAAACCGAAGCCCGGAGCGATGGCCATAACCAGAGCTACCCGCGCCCTGCGTTCCCTTGCCGATGATTTTGGGCTGATTATCTACGATACGGAGTTCGATCCTGAAATAGGGTGCAATGTTCCGTCAAATATCCAGTTCACCCCCGCGCTGTTTGAGGCTATCGGCGTATCAATAGAGTCACTGGAGGCAATCAGGAAGAGCCGTGCTGAATGGCAGAATAAACAGCGTGAGAAAAAAGGTCTGTCACGCCTCTCCCTAGAAGAACTGGCATTAAATGCATTTAATTATGTGCGCAGCAAATTCCGGGATATTCACCGTGAGCGCCGTCTGCACGGAATCAAACGCGCCAGGGCTGTACGTGATGCTGAACGCAGCCGTAATGAAATCAGGGCACTGGTGAAGCGTGAGCTAACCAAAGAAATCGCTATGGGACGTTTCCCGGCCGATATGACACTGGCCAGTCGAGAGGTGGAGCGACGGACGTCCGAACGAACAATCATGTCCAGGGGCAATCATACACGTCTTTCCCCAGCCCCCGCCTGATAACCCTCCATGCATCCGGTTGACGCCGGAGGCTTCCGCACGTCTGTAGATAATCGTTGTTCATAATTCCATCATCCTGCGGCGACAGCTGCCGATCGTGCAGTGGCCACTTCCTGAAAATTCTCCTGCCAGCAGCCAAAAACCATGCACGGACGGCCATTTTTGGTGCCAAAAAATGTTATTAACATATAACTGCAAGGGATTTGCTCTGATAACTGTCTGTCGAGGGCGTTAGTAAGTGCTGATCGACAAAGTTTCAGACTGCTACAGTTCTTTTAAACCCCTGCTCCGTACTTTCATTTAAAGATCTAATTATTAATTCCATTAAATAAATAACCTATTCATCACCTGCCTGTGGACAGGTTCAGAGAATGACCGCCCTCGCAGCGAGCTACGCTCGCGCCGGTTCGGAAAAAGCAAATGTCCCTCCCGTCGCTTTGCGACGGGCATGTCAGTAACCACTCAAGATATAGTTACAACATCCAAAATGATTCCCACATGAACGCCAGATCGTGCTCATCTTTAGCCCTCTGCTCCATTCCACCATGAAAAGCGCCGCCGCCCCCGGCCAACGGCCGGGGAACAACATCGCTTTAAATGATGGATGTTGTAACTATATTTGGCGTCGCTGCCAGTAACATTGCGGCAGGTTCCTCAGAACAGCCCCCGGGCACCGGCTATGCCGGCACCACGGCTCCGGAAATCACGCCCTGTACGTCGCAAGCACCGTACAGCCCGCTCACCGGAGTTAAAAGGGCTTAATGAAATCAAATCATGGCTATAAGCGGATTATGGCTTAGCAGGGCGAAGAGATGGATTGGTGGAAACTATCAAACCTGTAACCGGCTGCGCCGGGCTACGGCGCCATTAACCACTGTGCTCTGGTCAACTTCTGAGGGCGCCTCTATGCGCCTTCGGCGCATTCCCGGAATGCCTGCGCGCTGCTCGGCATTCTTAACCCAGATATTTAAGCTGCGTTTCCGGCTTCGCCGGGTCACGGCGCCATTTACCAACAAGTACCATATTCAGTATCTACTGGCGCCTCCATGCCGCTTCGCGGCATTCAGAGGGCTGGCTGCGCGCAGCTCACCAGCCAGGTTATTTACGATCCGGAGTGATCTACATAAGGAGAACAGTTAAAGTACTCTCAGTATTTGCTGATGTGGCAGGTTAGGGGTCTGACGCTCAGTGGAACGAAAACTCACGTTAAGCAATGTTTTCTTCCTCTGACGCCTCTTTTAATGGTCGCCGATGCCCTTTGATCACCAGTACTGCCAGTGTGAAGGAATAATGGCCGAGCATAATGATATGCCCGTGGCACAGCAATATCCTCATCATTCAGCGTTTCGTCCTGACTCCGAAGATGGGCAAAAGCTGCCTGTATATAAATCGTGTTCCACTCCGGGAATGGAGTATTATTGACTGTGCCTCATAGAGTTATCGCAGCCTGGCGGTAACGAATTACTTCAGGGAAAGAGCGAACATGTCCATAACCATCAGCGTCCTGCTGGAAAACCGACTTAAGCCCGGATCTAAAAATTTGCTGCGTGCTAAAGCCGGACTTAGTCTGTTGATCCAGGATGAAAATGATTCAATTCTGTTTGATACCGGCCCTGATGATAGCTTCATGCATAATGCAGGTTTAATGGGAGTCGATTTGACAAACCTTACCGCAGCTGTACTTTCCCACGGTCACTATGACCATTGTGGCGGTGTTCCGTGGATACCTGACACATGTCGGATAATATGCCATCCAATGGTGGCGAATGAGCGCTACTCGGCAGTAAGGTTTCCAGGCTATACCGCCAGAATAAAAAAATTGTCTATACATAATAATTTTTCACGTTTTCGCATGGAGTACAGCAGTACCCCACTACATATCGGGGAACGTTTTATGTGGTCAGGAGAGATCCCTGTAGCCAAACCGCGTGCTTACGGTGTAATCGGTCATAAGAATACGAAAGCGGATTATGTAAAAGATGAGGGGGTTTTAATTTATAAATCCGACTTTGGGCTGATCATTTTTATCGGCTGTGGTCATCGTGGGTTGATTGATATCGTACGTCACTGCCAGAATATAACCGGGGTAAATCATATTCATGCCATTTTCGGTGGTTTTCATCTGCGCTGTGCATCACCCCTAAGGCTCTGGAAGGTAAGACAGTTTCTACACCTTCACAAACCAGATAAAATATGGACTGACCCCACCCCGGTAGACAAATCCTGTCCTCACGACGAGGCCTGTTCAAAGGCCTCCGGACTGACACCGCCGAGGTGGCTGTGACGCCGGGCCCGGTTGTAGAAGACTTCAATGTAATCGAAGATATCGGCCCGGGCCAGATCCCGGGTTTTATAGATACGTTTTCTGATCCGTTCTTTTTTCAGCGAACTGAAGAACGATTCGACCACCGCATTATCCCAGCAGTTGCCACGCCGGCTCATGCTCGGTGCCAGGTTATTGGCCCGGCAGAAGCGCTGCCAGTCGTCACTGCCGTACTGGCTGCCCTGATCGCTATGTACGATAACCTCGCCGTCCGGTTTTCGACGCCACACGGCCATCATCAGAGCGTCCAGCGCGAGTTCGCGAGAGAGAGTGGGCTTCATCGACCAGCCAACCACGTTACGGGCGAAGAGATCGATAACCACCGCCAGATACAGCCAGCCCTGCCAGGTGCGGACATAAGTAATATCGGTGACCCAGACCTGATTGGCCCGGACAACGGTAAACTGCCGCTGCACACGATTAGGCGCAACCACTGAAGGTCGGCCAGCGATACGACGCGGAGCTTTATAGCCGCGCACGGCTTTAATCCGGTTCAGTTGCATAATACGGCCCACCCGGTTTTTGCCGCAGGTTTCACCGATCTCATTCAGATCGCCATGAACCCGACGATAGCCATAGACGCCACCGCTCAGGGAATATGAATCGCGGATGAGCGTCAGCAGACGCTGGTTATCTTTATCCCGCGCAGAGACCGGATTATGCAGCCACGCATAAAATCCGGCCCGGGCAACGCACAACACCCGACACATCGTCATGACACCCCATACAGTGCGGTGCTCATTGATAAAGCGGTACTTCAGTCGGGCTCCCTTGCAAAGTACCGCGCGGCCTTTTTCAGAATATCCCGTTCTTCCTCAGTGCGCTTCAGCTGTGCCCTGAGCTTCAGGATCTCGCTTTTAGCTTCCAGTAAATCCCGGGCATACTGTTCGCTGTTATCAGGCTTGATAGCCCGTAGCCACTTGTAGAGGCTGTGCGCAGAAACGCCCAGACGGTCGGATACTTCAGCAACAGAATAACCGCGCTCCGTTATCTGACGGACGGCTTCTTCCTTAAATTCAGGTGTAAATCGTGGTGTGCCCATACGCTCCTCCTATACTCAAACTATAGGGCAGGATCGTCTACCGGGGTGGGGTCAGTCCAATAATGGGTTGTCATTGTACTGGTAAATGGGGCCGCTTGTGGTTGCCGGAAGCAGTCTCTCCGGTAACAGGTGATGTTTATGTTCTTGGGTAGGGGTTAAATAAACAGAGTTCGCTTTGCCACGGGCATATCAATATGCTCGGCCATTATTCCTTCACACTGGCAGTACTGGTGATCAAAGGGCATCGGCGACCATTAAAAGAGGCGTCAGAGGAAGAAAACATTGCTTAACGTGAGTTTTCGTTCCACTGAGCGTCAGACCCCGGTTACTGGAGGAGGCAATGACCAAAAAGGATATTTACCCAGTAAGGTTTGTGGGTCTACGTGGTAGCACAGACTGCGATGCAACTTTCAGAACCGAGAACAGCGAGCGGTGGCAGCGCTGGCTCAGATATGCCCGCGCCAATAAAGCCACAACAATAGTTACCTGTCTCTGCCTGCCGGCAGAGGATGAACCAGTCAGGCGTCGGATGAAGGTAAACCGCTCACAGCGTACAGACCAGTG
Source organism: Citrobacter sp. RHB35-C17 (assembly GCF_013816795.1). NCBI lineage: Bacteria > Pseudomonadati > Pseudomonadota > Gammaproteobacteria > Enterobacterales > Enterobacteriaceae > Citrobacter > Citrobacter sp. RHB35-C17. Next base: position 80,561 of record NZ_CP057151.1, read on the forward strand.
CTGGCTTTCTTCCTACTCATATACCGGGCATGAGCATGCCCCGGATTGCCGATATTACTCTGTCTGGCCGGACGAACGGCAGGCAGCCATCTACACTGCTGATGTGCTGAAAATCGCGACCGATGGTTCTCTGGTCGTACGGTTGCCCATTGGCCTTCAAAAGAAGGAGCAGCAGAATAAAACATCAGCAGAACCCCCCGAAAAATCAGGAACCAGCAGCAGACGTCGGCGTCATCCTTCAATGCAGTTAGCTGGTCTTCTTCATCTTCTGTGGGAACGATCAGGAATCAATGTATGGCACCCGGCCTTTGATAAGAAAAAACGGACTCCGGGCTGGGTAAGCTGGAAACTTAGTGAAACAGCTGCCAGTATCCGGATTGGCAAGTACCCCCTGCAGGATTCACTGTTACTGATGTCTATGACGAGACAGCCGCAGGCTGAGAAAAACTGGCAACATATCCGTATGGCTGAAAAAAAATCCCGGCGGTTTATCCTGATATCCCAACTGGCTGTGTGGAGTGATGATGCGGAGGTGCGCCTGCAACATACACTACCGCTGGGACTGTTTGCTGGTTTCCCGGCATTACAGGTGCCGGAGGACGTCATGGTGCGTCTCTCCCGCAGTTATGCGCGCGAGCTTGCCGACTGGCGGCGAGGCGCAAAAGTTATTGTCATCTGCGAAGCCGAGCCGCCTGAAACGACCTTTACCCGCCAGGAGGGACGCAATATACCGCACAGCACCAGTAAAGTGATTGATGTTGCTCTGATGACGGTCAGCCCACGCTATATACCGCTCGATTCCGGTTACGAGGGGATGGTTGAGGAGCGTTTGTGGCAGGAGAAACGAGCTTTCATCAAACCGCTGCGTTATGACGGAGAGGCGGAAGTATTCCCGGATTTTGTATTAACAGATATGCCTGGTGTTGACGCGCTGCCAATGGAAGTTTTCGGTATGAAAACGCCCGGTTACCTGCAGCGTAAACAGGAAAAAATTAAGCATTACGACCAGGAATATGGACCGGGTAAATGGTGGCAGTGGGATGCGGCGGACTGTCCTGATGCACAGGACATTCCGTCTTTTCCAGCGCGTAAGTCTGAAATATCCGGCGTCAGTTAATATGACTGATTTACGCCGGAACATTTCATGATGGCATCTGGCTTATATCAGAAGATAACCTACCTTAATTCATGGTTTTTCAGGAATTTTCTAAAGTTTCTCCGGTACTCGCCGTTCTTCTCTACTGATGTGGAAGACCACATTTATTCCGGGTTAACAGGCAGGCCGGAAATAATGGGCTGCTCTGTCCGTAACGCCTGGAAATTCGGCAGCATAGCTCTGCGAATGAGGCGTTGAGTAATTGCTTCAGCAGCAGGTCTGTTCTGCACATCACTCAAGGAGAAAACTGTGAAAAAGACACTGGCGTCGTTATCCCTTCTGGCTTCAGTTGCACTGGCTTCTTTCCCGGCCCTGGCTGCAACTGGCTCATTTACCAAAACAAGCACAGCCCCCAATATTACTGTTTATTCAAACGGGAGTGCTTCAACAGCCCTGACCAATTTTATGGTCAATTCAACTGATTTCCCGTCAGGTGTACTGAGCAAAGCCAAGACACTGACGCTGGTAAGATATTCTCTTGCATCATATCCGGCGGCAATCACTGAAAATGTTCAGCTATGCTACTACCGCCCGTATACTGCATCCCCGGCAAAATGCATTTCTGTCACTCCAGGTTCATCTTCAACCACTACCGAATTTAACAGCTACACCTTTAACAATGGCGCACAGCTTCAGGTCCGCCGCGACGTAACCGGTGCACCGGGTCAGCTTCAGCCGTCGCGTCAGGAAAGCGTCACTATTGAATATAGCTACTGATAGTTTCTGACCCAAGAAAGCAGGCTGGAGGGAAAATACTTTTATGATCATTAATACTTCAACTAACGCGTACAGCCAGATGCAGAATACATCGGGCGTTGCTGATAAAAAAGTCAGCCTCCAGCCTGTTCAGGCGAACGGCATTCAGAATAACACTTCATCTGCTTCCGGGCTGGTCACCCTCAGCGGCAGGGGGCTGATGATGTCCCGGTTATTCGGTGATTCGAACGCTAACCCTCCCGTTCAGACGCAGTTGACTAAAGACACTATGGCGATGAAGGGTGTTAATTTTCTGACGGAAAGTGATCGAAATATGCTGTCTGATCTGTATGCGAAAGCGCAGCAGGATGGGGTGGATCTCCGCTATGTGGACGATATAGCACGGGATATGGGAGATTACCGTATGTTCAGCGGCGTGATGGCAAATCTTAACAATGGAAACTTTTATGATGATACCGGGCATCGCCTGACTTATAAATTTACAGAAGAAGATACCTCCGTCGCAAACCGTATCCTGAACGGAAACGGCACCGCCAGTTCTCCACTTGACTCCGGTTTTCTGAAGTATGAGCTCGACCCTGGTTTTTCTCCCACACACCGTGCACATTTTGATTTTCTGGAAGAAGCGGTGAATAAGTCTGGCAGTGGCGAACCTTTCGACTCCAGGTTCTCTTCGTATCAACAGGTACGCAATGATCGGTTTGTTGTTGAAACCGACAGTGAAGTGACTTTGCAGACAGAAGAGCCTGACTGGGGAAGTGTTGATGGTGTGTTTTATGTTACCGAAAAAGGTATGAAAAATGGTTTCCGCCTGGAAGGCGGAAAGGTGGTACAGGACCCGGTGGCAGCACTGCAGAACCCGTCAGATCGCCCTAAAACGCTGCTGGATTACTTTCTGAACCGGGAAAAATCTGACGAACAGACTTTCATCTCGCTGTTCGATTATCTTTCATCCGGTCTCTTTGCCATGACAGGTAAGGAATAGTGCCGTCTGATGCAGATGCCTGCCGCTCCGCGTAGCCGTGACATTGTCCGTCTGGAAAGTGTCACACGGGTATATGGCTCGGGCGTATCCGGGCAGACCATTCTGCATGATGTATCCCTTTCCATTCCCGCCGGCCAGAGTTGCGCCATCATTGGCGCCTCCGGTTCGGGAAAAAGCACCCTGCTGAACCTTACCGGACTGCTCGATAAGCCTACAACTGGGCAGATTTTCCTGGCCGGCGCAGACATGACGCAGGCGGCACCACAAGTCTGCGCGCGAGTGCGTAATCAGCTTATCGGATTTGTCTTCCAGAGTTTCAATCTCCTGCCGCGGCTTGATGCACTGGATAATGTGGCTCTGCCTTTACTGTATCGCGGAGTGTCACGCCAGGCAGCCCGTCAGGCCGCACTGGTGCAGCTCGAACATGTAGGTCTGGCCAGCCGCCGATACCACCGGCCCGCAGATTTATCCGGTGGCCAGCGCCAGCGCGTCGCTATTGCACGGGCTCTGGTGGGGGAACCCGCGCTTTTACTGGCAGACGAACCCACAGGGAATCTGGACAGGCAGACGGCACAGGAAATCATTACTCTGTTGTTAAGATTAAACAGCAGTACCGGTACCACACTGGTTATGGTCACTCACGACAATGATATTGCAAGGCGGATGGAGCGGTGCATACAGGTGCATGACGGCCGGGTTGCCGGGGTGCATCATGATGTGTCCTGAGCATAGCCGACACTCATCCGCCGGTTATGGCCCGTCATGGCGGCAGCGGTTAACTGAACCCCTTGAGAATCTGCGTCAGCTTGGACGCAGGGCTGTTCTTGCCTTACTCGGGATTGCCGTAGGATGTATGGCTGTTGTGGCTGTGCTGAACATCGGCCATAACGCCCGAATTCAGGCAATGAGCGTCTTTAAAGGAATGGGCAGTGACCTGTTTGTTGCCGGCGTTCAGTTACCGGCAGGTGCAGGAACTAAGACGACTCCTTCCATTGTTACGCTTGATATGAATGCGTTAAACCGGGCAATACCCGGTATTTCATCGGCAGCGCCACTGATTCCGGTGAATATGGAGCCACGACTGAAAGGGAAGACTCTGAACATTACAGTCCTGGGGAGCAATGCCGGACTGGCTGACACGCTGGATCTGCAACTGGAGCAGGGGAGATTCCTCAGCCGTCATGACGCACAGAACACCTATGCTGTGGTGGGGGCGAACGTCGCAACTGAGTGGCGGAATGCCGGCGTGCAGATTGCGACAGGCGACAGAATACAGCTCGGTGGTTATCTTTTTGAAATTATCGGGATACTGAAAAAGAAAGGACAAAACACGCTGCTGCCCGTTTCAGCGGATGACTCAATTCTGCTGCCTATTGAAGGAATGCACCGCATCATTCCTCATCCACAGATTTCCGCTGTCCTTGCACGTTATCCCGGTCATTATGAACCGGAGCAGAACGCACGGCGATTCCGGCTGTGGCTGACGACTCAGTTTCCCGGATTCGACGTAAACGTGCAGATACCACAGTTGCTGCTTGACGGAATGGCGCGGCAGTCACGTCTGTTCTCCTTGCTTCTCGCCGGGCTGGGGGGGATCGCGCTCCTCTCCGGTGGGATCGGTGTGATGAACGTGATGGTGATGAATATTTCCGAGCGACGCCGCGAAATAGGCGTTCGTATGGCGCTGGGCGCCAGACCGGTGGATATCGCCTGTCTGTTTCTGTCTGAGGCTGTTGTGCTGGCAACAGCCGGGGCGTTCACCGGTGCGGCAGTCGGTCTGCTGGCATCCTGGTTATTCGTTCATTACTCCGAATGGCCATCATTTTCACTGTCAGCGATCTCATTACCACTGGGCATCGGCAGCGCGATGATAACAGGCCTTTTTTTTGGACTGTCGCCGGCGATCGCTGCATCGCGTCTTTCTCCTGTGCAGGCCCTGCGTGATGAATAGACTGTATTTTCTTTTTTCGCTTCTGCCCGTTATTCCTTTTTCGTCCTTGGCATGGTCAGACACTACATCATTGCAGCCATCGCAGGCGATGCCCCGTCAGGGCCTGCCTGCATCGTCCGTGGCAGCGGCAGTTTCCCTTAATGACCGGACCATTGATCTCACACTGAGTGACGCCATTTATCTTGGGCTGCGGGACAACCGTTCAATTCGCAGTATGTATCTCGATCGCATAGCCCAGAAATTTGACCTGCGCGTTGCAGAAGACCGTTTCACGCCGAAGCTGATGCTGAGTGCCGGTTATATTTCTGAACGTAATCAGGACGATCGCTGGCGCCAGGGAAATATAACCCCCACAACGACGCTGCTCACGCCTTATGGCACGCGGGTAAGCCTCGGATGGGTAGGCCGTCATACCCGGTCAAGGGACGCAGGCCGCTCCAGTAACGACGGGGCGAATATTTCAGTGATCCAGCCGCTGTTGCGTGGTGCAGGAAAAGAAATAGCCACCGCTCCGGTTCGTATGGCCCGGCTGAATGAGCAGCTTAACCGGCTGAGTCTGAAGCTTACCGTCTCCTTGACTGTCACGAGAATTATTACCGCTTACCGGGAGCTGTTACAGGCACAGGAGCAGGTAAAAATCGCAAGGGAATCCCTTGCCCGCTCCCGCCAACTGGTCGGCGTTAACCGGGCCATGATAGCGGCCGGCCGCATGGCTGAATTTGACATTGTGCAGACTGAGGCTGACGTTGCGTCTCAGGAACTCGCTCTTGAAGACGCGCGCAATCAGCGGGATGCAACTCGTCTGGCGCTGCTGCAGTTGCTGGCACTTGATCTGAACACGCCCGTTGTGGCCAGTGATGATCTTCTGGTCCATCAGGTGGAAGTGAATACGCGACAGGCATTCCTGCAGGCGGAAGCGTCTCAGCCGACATGGCTGGCGCAGCTTATTACCAGTGAGCAGGCTGCCATTGATCTTGCGGTGGCTGGCAATAACCGTCTGTGGGATGTGTCCCTCGTAGGCGGAGCCAGCCAGGTGCACGATCGTAGTGAGCATGGCGGAGCATCCCGCACCTGGGATAATTATATCGGAGTGCAGGTGGAAATACCGGTTGGAGACCTGAGTGCCCGGCAGGCGGAAGTCCAGGCACAGGTCAATGTGAAAACCAGCGTTTTACGGCAGCAGGAAGCCCGTCAGCAGCTGGAGCGCGATGTGACAAATGCCGTCCGTGATATTGCCACCCGCTGGCGGCAATATGAAATCGCCCTCCGGGTCAGGGATCTCTCCCGGCGTAAGCTGGAAATCGAACGGGAAAAGCTGACGGTGGGGCGTTCCAGTAACTTTCAGGTTCTGAGCTTCGAGAATGACCTGAGAAACGCAGAATACGCCAGACTGAATGCCCTGATAACCTACCTGAATACCCAGACTCAGCTGGATCAAACGCTGGGTACCACACTACAGAGCTGGGATATTACTTTAAATGACTAACTTTCGTCTGTTTGCTGCTTCCATATTTCACCGCCCACAAATTCTGGTCGTGTTGATGCTGATTTTGCTGGCCGTCTTAACGTTCTGGTATTTCCGGATATCTGGAAAGGAGACGTCATCACCAGCGGAGCTGTATGAGTGGGTACAGGTGCAGCCACAGAAGATTGAGCAGCAGTTAGGCCTTGTTGGCCGTATCCAGGCCGCGAGGCAGGAAACATTGTCCGCCCCTTTTGAGGGCACGATTATCGATATGGCTGTGCATGAAGGGGAGACTGTGAAGGCGGGGCAGGAACTTGTCCGGCTCGATCCCGGTCAGGCAGAGATACAGCTGAGACAGGCTCAGGCAGAACTGCTTAAAGCCAGGCGGGAGGTCCAGCAGTTTCGCACCTGGAGCAGCAGTCCTGAAGTTTCCCGCGCCCGTCGGGCAGAACAGGCGGCACACGCCACTCTGGAAACTACACAGGCAAACTTACGCGATACCCGCGCATTGTTTGAAAGGGGGATCGTGGCACGTATGGAAGTTGATGCGCTTATTCAGCAGGTGCAGACACAGCAGCAGGATTTGCTCACAGCGCGGGAAGAACGCCGCGTTATTGAGGCGAGGGGAGAAGGGGAGGAAAGCCGGATCGCCGAAATGGAACTAATGAATGCACAGGTGCGTTATCAGGCCCTCAGAACACAAAGCGAGAAACAGATACTAAAAGCACCCTTTACAGGACTGGTGGTCAGGTCCGTCACAACTGACGGCGGCAAAACCGCGATTCCCCTGCCGGGGGAGATGGTAAGTCAGGGGGCGCCGCTGATGACAATCATTGGCCTGGAGCGTATTCAGGTGCTGGCTCAGGTTGATGAAGCTGACCTTCACCTGTTGCGTGAAGGCATGCAGGTACAGGTCACCGGTGATGGTTTTACAGGGCAGGAGCTGGCAGGGCGAATCATGTCCATTGCCGTGCAGAGCAATGCGCCGGATTCACCTGGCGTTACGGCAAATTATGATGTGGTGGTGTCCATTGATACGCCCCGGGCGGCGTCTGTTCATCCGGTCAGGCTGGGAATGAGCGCTCGAGTTGTGATCACTCTCTACAGCAATGAACAGGGGATTATTGTCCCTCCAGAGGCGTTACAGACTGATGCCGAGGGAGATATATGGGTTATATACCGGGCCACTCCCCATGCCCGGTCCTCCAGAATTCGTGTTGAGCCCGTCCGGGCTGTTTCTGAAGGAATAGAAATAAATGGGATACAATCCGGTTATATTCAGATACCAGTGCGTTAATAGGGGGGAAGCCCAACCGTACGAAACAATGCATCCTTAAGTCGATTAAAGTATTTCCTGAAATTGACGATAAGATACTTACACCCATTTTTATTATTGAATAGGTTATAACCATTTATTCCTGATATGGCACCAGGGTCAATAAGTCAAACCTCTATGGGATTGCACAATAAGGAATTTACCCATGAATAAAAAGACTGTTTTTTTGTTGCTCTCCGTTGTCTCCAGTTCAAGTTTTGCTGCGAGCACACCCGCCACTGCTCCTTCTGATGCTTGCCACTTTCTTTCAGCAATGCCCTTTATTAAACCTCCGTCAACCTATAAACCTTACTTTGAAGGTAGCGAAGAATATACATGTGGGACACCATATTTTGAAATAGAAACACCGGGTAGTGGTGTCACTATGAATAACAATATCGCTTACTATGTGTCTGGTAACGATGCTGAAATAAATAAATTGATGCTCATGGTTAATATGAATAATCAAGAACCAGATGCAGTTAAAATTGCCAGAAGTTATTTTATAAATGGTTCCTTTGAGATAATGAAAAAGATGTTTCCTGATTCCCCCGGAAAAGTTGCTGATATTGTCAGTTTGCTAAGTGATGGAAAAGATGGTGAATGGGGGGTCGATGGTTGGAAGGTGACTTCGGCGAAAAAAGTCTGGCCGACAGGCAGAGGCTATGAGCTTCGTTTCACTGTGACAACAGACTAATAACTGGCCCCTTAACGTACGTTTCCGTTCCATTGGGCTTCAAGGGGTCAGTTTGGATATCGAAAATTATTGTACGTTAAGGTTGTTTTTTGTACTGCCAGGCTGCGATAAAGGAGATCGACCACGTTGACAGGCAGCTTTGAGCGATCAGCGGACATTGCTAACAGCCTTCTGAGTGAATTATCAGGGAGCAGGTCACGAGACTAAACTCTTAGCTTTGAGTAAAACGATATTTTATCAAAGGTTAGCGGCCATTTTGAGCTAGTGTATTAAGACCTAATGCATGATAATTCATAGTAAATGACGTCACTGTATAACTAAGGAAAAAGATGACCACTTATAAGCAACAAGTTAAAGAATTAAGTCGAGAAGAAATATGGAGTCAGGCCATAGATAAACTAACAATAAACAGAGAGCAACAAAAGATAATAAAAACAGAAACGGTTAGAAAGTTATGGAACTATTCTTTTAATGAAGTATTACCCCATAAATATTCCAATCCAAATATGAGTGTGCTTCAAGCGTGGGAAGAATTTGCAGATGAGATTTATGGAAGCAGAAAGCCTAGCAATCTAAAAATTGCTTTTTTCTGTGGTCCAGAACCTGAAAATGATTTAAATATACTGACGAAGCTTGGCGTAAGGGTGGAGAACGTTTGGGCAATTGAAATAGATGGGACTACTTATAGGTCAGCATTAGATTCCGCTAAGGAAAAATATCCTACACTAAAAATATTCAATGGGGATATTGTTGACTTGATGCAAATAACCTCATTTAAATTTGATATAATTTATTTGGATTTTACAGCAACATTACTGACAAGAAAACCTGCTCCAATTCATACAATAAATAGTATTTTTGAAAATGATTCATTAGCGGACTTGGGGGTTCTTATCATTAACAGTGCATTACCCAATGCAACTGAAGATAATATTAACTTCCTTTCAAGTTATTTCGCTTCACATACTTTCCTTGAAAAATCCATTTATTCTGGTTCAGATGAAGATTCATACCATGTCGAAGGGAGATTGTCGCATTCATATTTTACAAAGCGTGAGATAGCGGAAATTGGAGATCCAGAAGATAAAGTTTTTGAATATTTGATTCGAGACAATTTTAATCAGGCATACGGCGCATTTTCCTCACATTATCCTTATTTATTTGCGAGCTACCTTGCGCCAATTTTCAAAGTGGCCAGTAACGAACGCTTAAGAAATCTTTTTTTGAATAAAAATGAGGAGGATATAAATCAAGCCATAGAAAAAATCTCTACTCCTAATGAAATTGTTGAAAAACACATGAATAATGAAGAAGAGTGTATGAGCGGTGGTGAGCTTATAGAATACTTGAATGAAAAAAGTGATGAAAATATTTATGAGATTGATTTTGATACGGTATTGAAGTATTCAGAGATAGCACTTCGAAAGGAAGAGGGAGAGGAAGAGGAAGAGGAAGAGGAAGATTTTGAAGGTATGGAATTATTTGAAGATGCTGAAAATTATCCATTTTGGAGTTTCGTTGATAATCTAAATGATTATGAAGGCAATGCATGTAAATTTTGGTACAGTGAATTTATCAAAAACAGACATAATAAAATATCATATCTTAAATGCGCTCAATTATATGACCTCCTTAAAAATGGAAGCTATATTTATAAAAAGGTCTTATCACCCACTTTGTCCGATTGTATTAGTGAGGTTGAAAAATCAATTCCAGACAGACGTAGTCATTTCTTTTGTGATGTTCCAATGCCACACCTTTGGGTTGAGCTTGCATTAAATCATCTTGGTAATGCCTATCATATTAATACAGATCAACACTGGAGGGCAAGATATAAGGCTAAGAGTCGAGAAATGTATCTTGATATGTTTTCGTTTGATAACTGCCGCCCTCTTTATGACTGGCTTCCTATGTTGGAGTTATATGGTAATGATTTAAAGGTAATGGAACGGCAAGTTATCATCAGAGCTTGCATGGACTTAATTACAAAACAAAGTCATTACTTATCGACCGTAAGTTACTATGGCGCAAATTTAGTTGATGCGCATACAAAAGAGTGGCCTAATTTCTCTGAATTTGAATCGAGAATTAACCTTAACGATCTTCTAAAAGAGGGCGGTGAGTGAAATTCTTTATTTTTAAATTCTTAGAAGGTCAAGTTAGATTCAATTCTCACAGTTAAACTTAGCCTTCAAAATATGGGTAAATTGAACGTAAGCATACAGTTCATTTATCATTTAAATGAAGAGGTCGCAAATGTGACCTTTTCAAGGCCTATAAACGAGCTATTTTTATAAAATTGTAGCAAAGATACTTTCGTGAAAAACACTTACCTATCAAAGCTGGCTGCGTTCTCCAGCATCCGCTTTTGGCACAGGGCTGCTGTTGCAGCCCTGACAACCTTAGACTTCAATCGATTCAGATATCTCTAACGCATCATCGACTTCGATGCCCAGATAACGGACTGTGCTTTCCAGTTTCTTATGGCCCAACAGAAGTTGGATCACCCGGAGATTCTTGGTTTTCTTGTATATCAAGTAAGGTTTTGTTCTTCTCATGG